>JANXXW010000265.1 GCA_025350425.1 Rhodospirillales bacterium | reverse complement strand
GGGGTGGATGACCCCCAGGTCGTGCTGCTGTAACCCGGCATCTACAACTCGGCCTATTTCGAGCACGTGTTCCTGTCCCGCGAGATGGGCGTGCCTCTGGTGGAGGGTGCGGACCTGCTGGTCGATCAGGATCGGGTCTGGATGCGGACCACCGGCGGCCGGCGGCCGGTCCACACGATCTATCGCCGCATCGGCGACGATTTCCTCGACCCGACCGTGTTCCGGCCCGACAGCCTGCTCGGCGTCCCAGGGCTGATGCAGGCATGGCGGCGGGGCAACGTCACACTGGCCAACGCAGTCGGCACCGGCGTCGCCGACGACAAGGCGGTGTATGCCTACATGCCCCGGATCATCCGCTACTACCTCGGCGAGGACCCGATCCTGCAGAACGTGGAAACTCATATCTGCCGGGAGGGTGCAGGGCTCGCCTACACTCTCGATCACATGGAGGAACTGGTGATCAAGCCGGTGGGCGAATCGGGCGGCTACGGCATCACCATCGGTCCCCGCGCCAGCCGTGCGGAACTGGACGCGGCACGGGCGGCCCTGCTGGCCGATCCGGCCAACTGGATCAGCCAGCCCACCATCCCGCTCTCGGTCGGGCCGACGCTCACGCAGGACGGCATCCGGCCGCGCCATCTCGATCTGCGGCCCTTCGCAGTCACCGGACGCGATACCTGGGTCCTGCCGGGCGGCCTCTCCAGGGTTGCCATGAAGGAGGGCAGCCTGATCGTAAACTCGTCTCAGGGAGGCGGGTCCAAGGACACCTGGGTGTTGGTGGACGACGAGCCGGCCGGGTTCGCGGCGTGACCCGCAGCCCGCCCTTGCTCGCGCGCTACGCCGAGGGACTGTTCTGGATGGCCCGCTACCTCGAACGGGTCGAGAACCTCGCACGCCTGGTCGATGTCACCCAGACCTTCGAAAGTCCGGGCCGGGAGGCGGAGTCCTGGTTGGCGCTGATCCGCATCAACGCCGACGAGGAGGGTTTCGCGAAACGTGGCTGGGACACCAGTGCCGACGCCGTTAAAACGTTCTACCTGCGCGACGGCGGCAACCCGACCGGCGTGCCCGCCAGCCTGGAGGCTGCGCGCACCAACGCCCGCAATCTGCGTCCGTTAATCTCGACGGAAATGTGGATGCATATCAACGTATTCCATCGCGACATGCTGGCGATAGATGAAACCGAACTGCAGGGTGATCGGCTGTCCCGCCTGTGCGGCCGGATCAAGCAGGCGGTCCAGGCGCATACCGGGATCACCGAGGGCACCTTCTACCGCGATCAGGGATGGTGCTTCTACCAGCTCGGCCGTCTCATCGAGCGGGCGGACCAGATCACCCGCCTGCTCGACATCCGCTACCACCTTCTGGTTCCAGCGGAGGGCGAGGAGAGGAGGGTGGCGGAACTGGCGCAGTGGGGAGGCGTCCTGCGCGGCGCTGCCGGGTATCATGCGTTCCGTCGCGTGGCGCCGGCTGGCTTTACTCCCAACGATGTCGTGCGTTTCCTGCTGAAGGATACCGCCTTCCCACGCAGCCTCGCGACCTGCGTGGAGGGGATCGACACCCAGCTCACCCAGTTGCGCAGCCATTACGGGTTACGTGGCACCGGGCTGGCGCTGGAGAATGTCGAGAACTTGCGCGCTGGCATCATAGGGCGGCCAATCGAGGGCATCGTCGCGAACGGGCTGCACCATTTTCTCGATACCGTGCAGCGGGACTTGATCAATCTCGCAGGTGAGATCGGCACCGCCTTCTTCCGCGACTGGCGGCCGTTTGCCGATGCCAGCAAACAACAATCCCAGACCCAATCTCAATCCCAGACTTCAGGTGCCCCGACGACCTGACCTATCGCTCGCCGGCATCACGGCACTACCGGATGGACCGGGGCGAATATCCGCGCGGCGTGGGCGGTTTCAGCCCTGCAAGCCGTCCATGTCGATCGGGGCGGGGCGACCACTCACGAGGTCGCTGACGATCTGTCCGGAGCCCATTGCCAGGGTAAAGCCAAGCGCTCCCTGGCCTACATTCAGGAACAGGCCGGGGACGGCGGTCGGCCCCAGCAAGGGTGCTCCCGTCGGCGTCGCCGGGCGCAGGCCGCACCAGGGCCGCAACGGGCTTTGGGCAAAGCCGCCAGGGAACGCCGCCTCGGCATGTCGCGCCAACAGGGACAGCCGGGCCAGATCGAAGCTGGTGTCCTCACCGACCATGTCGGCAATCCCGGCCACCCGTAAGGTCCGGCCGAGCCGGGCATAGACGATCTTGCGGGCGTAGTCGGTCACGCTGATGCGCGGCGCCAGCGCCGTGTGGGAGATGGTCGGCGAAAGGCTGTAACCCTTGAGCGGATACAGCGGCAGGTCGATCCCGAGTGGCCGGGCCAGTCGCCGGGCACCGATCCCCATGCAGATCACGACCGCGTCCGCCTCCATCACGCCGTTCGAGGTGGCGACGCCGATGACGCGCCCGTTCAGCCGCAGCAACTGGCGTACCGTGGTCCCGAAGGCGAACCGGGTCGCGCTGTTGGACTGCGTGAGGATCCGCGCGAGCCCCAGGCAGAACATGCGGCAATCCCCGGCATCCTCGCTCGGCGTGTGGATGCCGCCCAGCAGCCGTCCGCGCATCGCAGCCAGCGCCGGCTCCAGCGCCAGGCACGCATCGGCATCAAGCGCGAACTGTTCGGCGCCGCTACCACGCTGCAACTCCATCTGCCGGCGGGCGGCCGTGAAGGCGTCTGGTTCGGAATGGACCACCAGCTTGCCCTGGTGCTCGAAATGAAAGTCGATTGCCTCGTCGGCCACCATCCGGTGCATCAGCGTCCGGCTGAGTGCCGCCAGCCGGAGCAGCCGTGCTGTGGTGAGATCGCTTTGGCGCGCCGTGCAGGCGTGAAGGAACCGCAGCCCCCAAAGCCATTGGTGTGGGTCCAGCCTTGGCCGGAACCGCACCGGGCCGTCGGCGCGCAGCAGCCACTCGGGCAGGTGGCGGAGCACGCCGGGGCCAGCAAGCGGGGCCACGTAGCTGTAGCTCAACTGGCCGCCATTGGCGTAGCTCGCCTCGCTCGCGACTTCGCTCGCCCGATCGACGATGGTGACGGTATGGCCGTCTCGGACCAGGGCATAGGCGGCGCAAAGGCCGGTGACGCCGGCGCCGAGGACGAGAACATGCATCTGGTGAACGAACCCGCTTACCCGCTTCCTTGCAAGGTGGGTTCGGGTGCGCTACCTCCCCCGGCTGATAACCATGCCGCGGGCGTGGTGAAATGGTAGACACGCCAGATTTAGGTTCTGGTGGCGCAAGCCGTGGGGGTTCAAGTCCCTCCGCCCGCACCATCCGCGGATTGCATGGACGTTTAGAGTAGTAAGGACTGGGTGCAGATGCAGGTTACCGAGACGCTCTCCGAGGGCTTGAAGCGCGGCTATTCCGTGGTCGTGCCGATGGCCGACGTCGAGAGCAA
>JANXXW010000357.1 GCA_025350425.1 Rhodospirillales bacterium | reverse complement strand
CGCGCCCGTTGCTGACCAAGGAGAGCCCAATCGGCGAGGCCTGGAAGCAGCGTCTAGTTGCGTCCGCTGGTCAACGCCTTGGCCATCTCACCCAGAATATGGATGCGCCCATCGCGCGCCTGATCGAGCGCCACCCGCATGATCTCAGGTGTGATGGACGTGATCTTGATGTCCATCTGAAGGCTGGTCACGCCACGCTCGGTGCCGGCCACCTTGAAGTCCATGTCGCCCAGGAAATCCTCGTCACCGAGAATATCCGACAGCACTGCGTAACCGCGATCTTCCTTGATGAGGCCCATGGCGATACCGGCCACGGGACGCTCGAGCGGCACGCCGGCGTCCATCAACGCGAGCGAGGTGCCGCACACCGTCGCCATCGAGGAGCTACCGTTGCTCTCGGTGATCTCGCTGACCACGCGGATGGTGTAGGGGAACTTGCCCTTCTCCGGAAGAAGCGGATGGATCGCACGCCAGGCCAGCTTGCCATGGCCGATCTCACGACGGCCCGGGCTGCCCATGCGGCCCGCTTCGCCAACCGAGTACGGAGGGAAGTTATAATGCAGCATGAAGTGCTCGCGATACTCGCCCTCAAGCGCATCGATGATCTGCTCGTCCTGGCCGGTGCCGAGCGTGGCTACGCAAAGCGCCTGCGTCTCGCCACGCGTGAACAACGAACTGCCATGCGCGCGCGGCAGCACGCCCACTTCGGCTGCAATCGGACGCACGGTCTTGGTGTCGCGGCCGTCGATGCGGAGGCCGGTATCAAGAATTGCGTTGCGAACGATGTTGGCCTCGAGCTCCTTGAACAGCCCCTTCGCCTTGTCTGCATCCAGACCTTCGGCCGTCAGAGCCGCAGCTGCGGCCTTCTTGGCGGCAGACACCTTATCCTGACGAACCTGCTTCAGCTTCTCGGTGTAGGCGGCGGTCAGGCCAGCGCGGCCCAGTTCGTCCACGCGGAGCGCCAACGCCACTTCAGCATCGGTCTTCTCAACCAACGTCCAGGGCTCGCGCGCGGCATGCTCGGCGAGTTCGATGATCGCCTGGATTACCGGCAACAGCGCCGCATGGCCGAACGTGACGGCGCCGAGCATGATGTCCTCGGTCAGTTCCGAAGCCTCGCTCTCGACCATCAGCACGCCCTCGGTTGTGCCAGCGAGCACGAGGTCGAGCTTGGACAGCTCCATCTGATCGGCGGTCGGGTTCAATACGTAGGCACCGTCGATGTAACCCACGCGAGCGCCGGCGATCGGACCGAAGAACGGAATGCCGGACAAGGTGAGCGCGGCCGAGCAACCGACCATGGCGACCATGTCCGGATCGTTCTCAAGGTCGTGGCTGAGCACGGTGGCGACCACCTGGACCTCGTTGCGGAACCCCTTTGGGAACAGCGGGCGCAGCGGGCGATCGATCAGGCGGCTGGTCAGAACCTCCTTTTCGGTCGGACGACCCTCGCGCTTGAAGAAGCCACCGGGGATCTTGCCGGCCGCAAAAGTCTTCTCTTGATAGTTGACCGTCAGCGGGAAGAAGTCCTGGCCGGGCTTGGGCGAACGGACGCCGACCGCCGTGCAAAGGACGATGGTGTCGCCATAACGGGCCATGACCGCGCCATCGGCCTGACGGGCGATCTTGCCAGTCTCCAGGATCAGCTTGCGGCCGCCCCAGTCGAGTTCCTTGCGGAAGTTATTGAACATGCGGTAGTTCCTTCAAGTCCGCGATGCTTCGGCGGGACTGAACGGCGATCCGTGAATTGTGGGATACGGCGTCTCGGGCGACATGGAGCGAACCACCTGACCGGGCGGTCGCGAAGTCCATGTGGCCGGAAACGCCGTCGTTGTTCCCAGCGAGGCTGTCGGATCGGCGTCTGTCGTCGTCGCGTGGCGCGGTCGCGTTGCCCCGCGCCACCATGGCGCGGGGTTCGACAAGTCTCAGCGGCGCAGGCTGAGGCGGGTAATCAGGGCCTGATAGCGGCTATGATTCTTGCCCTTGAGATAGTCCAAAAGACTACGGCGACGCCCGACGAGAACCAGCAAGCCGCGACGGCTATGGAAATCCTTCGCGTGAATCTTGAGATGCTCGGTGAGGTAAGTGATGCGCTCGGTGATGAGCGCTACCTGGACCTCGGGGCTACCGGTGTCGTTTTCGCCAGTGGCGTGTTCGGCAATCAGCGCTGTACGGCGCTCGGCTGTCATCGACATCATTCTACTCCTGAATGAGGGTGGAAGAAACGCGTCGACCCCTCAAAGAAGTCGTTCGGGCTTAAGCCAGCCATCTTGCAGCCGGCACAATCCGAGCACGCGACCCCCCGCCATGGCCCGAGCCAACCCGCCTTCGGGGTCAGCCGTCCGTGGAATGCGGCCCATGAGCGTGACAAGGTTGATTGCCTGTCCGTTCGAGAGGCCGATGGCTTCCGCCTCGGTCAAGGCCAGCGCCGGGATGTCGGCCAGCGCGGTCGCGACCTCGAGCAGGAAGTCCGAGGAAGTGGGCGGGGTATCGTCCCCCCGTTGCAGTTTGTCCAGCGGAATCGCCTGCGCCTCGGTGAACGGGCCTACCCGTAGCCGGCGCAACGCGGCGATGTGGCCAAACGTGCCGCACGCAATCGCCAAATCGCGCGCCAGACTCCGCATGTAAACGCCCTTGCCGGACTGGACCTCGAAAATCACGTTGTCCGCATCGACTCGTTCAATTAACTCGAACCGATCGACCCGAGCTGGACGCGGCGGCAGGACCGGCGGAGTGCCCGCGCGCGACAGATCATAGGCACGCTCCCCGGCTACCTTGATCGCCGAGTAGATCGGGGGAACCTGCATGATGTCCCCAGTGAACGCCCCCAGCGCCGCAGCGAGCGTCGCGTTGTCCGGGCGATGTTCGGAGGTCGCAATCACCAAGCCATCGGCGTCGTCGGTATCGCGCGACTCACCCATCCGCAATGTGAAACGATACAGCTTGGTGCCATCCATGACATACGGGACTGTCTTGGTCGCCGACCCGAACGCCACCGGCAGCAACCCCGTCGCGAGTGGATCGAGTGTCCCGCCATGCCCGGCCTTCTGGGCATCGAACCAGCGGCGCACGCGATTGACCACGTCGGTACTCGTGATACCCGCAGGTTTGTCGACGATTAACCACCCGTCGAGCGGGCGTCCTTGTTGGCGGCGGCGGCGCATTGATTTCTAGTGTGTTGTGTCTGTGGAAGAATCTTCAGCGAGATCGCGGGCCACTTCAGGCTGGCGCAATAATTCGCTCACATGCATGGCGTAGTCGATGCTGGTATCCGCCTGGAACGAAATGTCCGGCGCCACACGCAACCGGCGGAGTTCCTTGGCCACCTGCCCACGCAGGAAGGGTGCCGCGCGTCGCAACGCTGGCAGCTTCTCCGCGATATCCGAACGCCCAAGCCGTGTCACGAACGCGGTTGCCCGCTTCAGATCCGGCCCGATACGGACTTCAGTCACAGTGATGACGACGTCGGTCAGGTCAGGATCGCGGACCTCCCCGCGCAGGAACACCGCCGCCAGGACGTGGCGGATTTCCTCCGCCACACGCAACTGGCGCTGCGTGGGCGGCTTGGCGGAAACCGGCGTCTTGGTGGCGGCCTGCCTCAACCCGGCACCATCTCGATCTCGTAGCACTCCACGACATCTCCCTCGCGAAGGTCATTGTAGTTCGCGAAGGACAGCCCGCACTCGTAGCCACGGGCCACTTCGCGGACGTCGTCCTTGAAGCGCTTGAGCTGCGTGAGTTCGCCTTGGTGGATAACCACGTTGTCTCGTAGCAGGCGCACGCCAGCCCCGCGCTTCACGAGACCTTCGGTGATCATGCAGCCCGCGACCTTGCCCGTCTTGGTGATGTCGAACACCTTGCGGATCTCGGCATATCCCAGGAAGTGCTCGCGCGCCTTCGGAGCCACCTTGCCGCGAACCATCTTCTCGATGTCGTCAGCAACTTGGTAAATAATCGAGAAGTAGCGGATATCCACGCCGTCCCGGGTGGCCAACTCACGTGCTTGGCTCGTTGCGCGGACGTTGAACGCCACGATCACCGCGTCGCTGGCACGTGCCAACTGGATGTCGCTCTCGGTGATCTGCCCCACACTCGCCAGGAGCACCCGCACACGCACTTCCTCATGCGCCAGTTTGAGCACAGTCTGGGTGATCGCCTCGGCACTGCCTTGCACGTCGGCCTTGAC
>JANXXW010000247.1 GCA_025350425.1 Rhodospirillales bacterium | reverse complement strand
AGCTGTGTCCGGGCGCGTCTGTGCAGGATGTCTCCGGACGCATCAAGCAGTTAGAGTATCCTAGGTCTTCACCTCTGCGGAGGCGAACAACATTCACCTTATGATGTCAAACAGGCTCGTTCTCTTTCAGCGGACGCTGTTCTTGGATACTGTAGTATTGGTCTCAGGGGTTATCCACCAGTCAGTGAAGTCGATCGGGTGTTTATAATCGACGAATTATCAAAGACGATGAAGCGCCTGTCGATACTCAACCTAGTAGGCCTCACAGTACGACTTGTCATAAATCGCACGTAAAGCGTGACTAGGGTTGACCCGGTTTCGTGGACACCCTGAAGCTTTCACCAGCGG
This sequence comes from Rhodospirillales bacterium, assembly GCA_025350425.1. Classification (GTDB taxonomy): domain Bacteria; phylum Pseudomonadota; class Alphaproteobacteria; order Acetobacterales; family Acetobacteraceae; genus JANXTF01. The sequence goes on along the minus strand of JANXXW010000247.1, from coordinate 4,029 downwards.
TGCTCCTAGTGCGCAGGATGCGTCCGCGATATCCGCCTAAGTTCAGCTGTCAGATGATCGATTCGGTCCGAGCGCGACGAGTTGGCGTGGCTAAGTCGTCAGAACAAACGCCTTCGACTGGAGCGCGATATGACTTCAAAAGTCGCGGCCTGATTTGCACGAAATACTAGTGCGGTGTCGTCCGGCTTGTCCAGTTCATGAGCACGGATCAGGCCTTAGTGGGGTTGCTGCACGACCTATTTGGAACTGCGCGCTAAGCCGGTGGCTGGGAAGCCAAGCTCGGCTTTGCCCCGGTGAAGTGGCGTTCAGCCGGTGCTGGTTACCGATGCGTGACATGATTGGCTGGCTGATATTATCGGCCTGAGCTAACGGAAGTATCTCGTGGTTAGCGTAGTCGTACAGAACAAGAACGGACGCCATGCCGGAAAATTCAGACGCCATGGTTTGGTGTAGAACAATTCGCCTCGTGTCTGATCCTTCAAGATAACGATCGACGTATGCCTGGAGTCGTGAGTTTGCTGATATACGATTAACCTGGAATAGGAGTCTCCTTGTGAGTACCCATGGGTAGGTTCGTAAGTTCAAGCCAGATCGTTGATCCTGACAGTGTCGAGATCACGGCCACCCGATCCTGGAAGGATGCCGCCGGTTTGAGGCAGGCCCCGATCGGTCTCATCTTCATGCCGCCATGCCGCATCAATGGCCTGTTTTTATTCAGCCTTAATGGACCGCGTTCAGACCGGCATTGACAATGCCGCTCGCGTTCCGGGCAAGGTGGTGATACCTAAACGTTCGCTGCTCAGGGCTGGTAGGTAGTTTCCGAGGCTAACATGTGCTGCTTTATGGTCGCATACTAAAGCAGCCGAAATCAGCGAACGGGAGCCGTTATGCATCTGATCAAGGCCTTGATCGCCGAGTTTATCGGCACATTCGCCCTTATATTTATCGGTGTGGGCGCGGTTACCGTGCTCGATCCACCGAATATGGCGGCAATCGGCCTTGCGCACGGTTTTGTCATCATGGCCTTCGCGTACGCATTCGGAAACGAGAGTAATTCATACCTCAATCCGGCGTTGACCGTTGGCGTCGTCCTGGCAGGGGAGGGCAAGTTCACGACAGCGATCCCCGTGTTCCTTGCGCAATTCGCGGGCGGCATCGTGGGTGGGCTATCACTGGCCGCAATTTATGGCGTCGGCGCTCCGCACAGCCTGGGCATGACAACGGTTAATACCAGCATGACGTCGCTGACCGGAGGGCTGGTCCTCGAGGCCATCGGCACCTTCTTCCTGATGACGATCGTCCTCAACACGGCACTACGCGGCGTAGCGGGCAAGTTTGCGCCCTTTGCAATCGGCATGACCGTCGCGTTCTGCATCATGAGCTTCGGGGCGGTAACCGGCGCGTCGATTAATCCGGCGCGGACGCTCGGTCCGGCGATCGGTCTCGGCCGGTTCACCGAGGCAGTTCCGTATATGCTCGCGCAGTTCGCCGGTGCTGTAGTCGCGGCCCTTCTTTACCGTTTCGTCTTCGCGCGTTCGATGGGAGACGAGAAGGAGATGGCAGTGAAGGATGAGCCCGCCTTCTGAATCCGCCGAACCTACACTCGCTCATATGGAAAATGACTTCCGAAACCCCACATTAACTGATATAGTTTAGGAGAGCGCCGTGCTCGATATCAAAAACGACAAGACCGATACGCAAACTTTCGAAATGACCGGCCAGTGTCCGTTCGGCGGTGATAGCATTGGTGGTGCCCTGGGCACGCCGCCGGCGCTGTCGGACTGGTATCCGGATCGGTTGAAAGTCGAACAACTTCACCATAATGGGCCGCAGGCCAATCCGCTTGGCGATGACTTCGATTATGCCGCAGCCTTCAACCGGATCGACTATCCGGTGCTGAAGCAGGATATCAAGTCATTCCTGACATCAACGGTGGCGTGGTGGCCGTCCGACTATGGAAATTATGGTCCGCAGATGGTCCGCATGGCGTGGCATGCTGCAGGAACCTATCGCATCGCTGACGGGCGCGGCGGTGCCGGCGAAGCGTTGCAGCGGTTCGCACCGCTCAGCAGCTGGTGGGATAACGGCAACACTGACAAGTCGCGTCGGCTGCTGTGGCCGATCAAGCAGAAGTATGGAAGTGCGCTATCGTGGGGCGACCTCATGGTTCTGACCGGTAACTGCGCGCTCGAGATCATGGGGTTCCCGACCTACGGCTTCGGTGGCGGACGCCGCGACGCGTGGGAGGCTGACACCAGCACCTATTGGGGTCCCGAAGTCTGGAATCCGAAGGATGTTTCGTCGTTCGACAGCATGGTGACTCGCAACAAGCGCTGGCGGGGCCGGAATGGCGACGCCGATTACGATCTTGAGAACCCGCTGGCTGCGACCCACCAAGCGCTGATCTACGTCAATCCAGAAGGTCCTTACGCCAACGGCGATCCGATGGGGTCGGCGCGCGACATCCGCATCTCTTTCAGTCGTATGGCGATGAATGACGAGGAAACAGTCGCTCTGATCGCCGGCGGTCATGCCTTCGGCAAGAGTCACGGCATGGTGCCGGCAAAAGACATTGGGCCGCCTCCCGAGATCGCGCCCATTGAGGCGATGGGCCTCGGTTGGCACAACCCGGAAGGCACGGGCTTCGGTGAATACACGATGACCAACGGCATCGAAGGCAGCTGGACGCCAGATCCAACGAAGTGGGACAACGCTTACCTCGAAAATCTGTTCAAATACGAGTGGGTTCAGACGAAGAGTCCGGCCGGTGCGCTGCAGTGGATCCCCGCCGATCAGGCGGCACCCAGGACCCCCGACGCCCATATACCGGGTAAGACGGATGCGCTGATGATGATGACCACTGATATCGCCTTGAAGGTCGACCCGGCCTATCGCGCGGTGTGCGAGAAGTTCCTGAACGACTTCGATGCCTTTACCCAGGCCTTTTCGAAGTCGTGGTACAAGCTGACCCACCGCGACATGGGGCCACGCGAACGCTATCTCGGCCCTGAGAAGCGCAATGAGGATGGCCTTCTGTGGCAGGATCCTATTCCCCCCCTCGATCACGATACGATCGGAGTGGCGGAGATCCACGCGCTGAAGCGGGCCATTCTGGCCACGGATATTTCGGTCTCTGATCTCGTCTTCACCGCCTTTTCGGCGGCAGCGACCTATCGCAACAGCGATAAGCGTGGCGGCGCGAACGGCGGGCGGTTGGCACTGGCGCCACAGAAGGATTGGGCGGTCAACCAGCGCACGATCCCCGTGATTTCGGCGCTGCAAAATATCATGGCGAACTTCAACGGGAAGCAGTCGGCGGGCATAAGGGTATCGCTTGCCGATCTGATCGTCCTGGGGGGCTGCGCGGCGGTCGAGAAAGCAGCCGCCGATTCCGGTATCGTCGCTCTGGTTCCGTTCACGCCCGGTCGGCGCGACGCGACACAAGAGTCAACCGATATCGAGATGTTCACGTGGCTGAAGCCGGTGGTCGACGGGTTCCGCAATTATATCGACGACGAGTTTCAGTCGATGACGCATAATGTTTCGCCTGAGGAGATGTTCCTCGACAAGGCGCAACTCCTGGCACTCACCGCACCCGAATGGGTTGCGCTGGTTGGCGGCCTTCGTGTCATGGGCGCGAACCACGACGGATCGTCACACGGAACTTTCACCGAACGGGTCGGCGTTCTTTCAAACGACTTTTTCACTGTGCTGACCAGCATGGAGTACGAGTGGAAGAAGGTGGATGAAAAGGGCATGACCTTTTCGCTTGACGACCGGACGACGGGAGAGCCGCGTTTCAAGGCGACGCGAAACGATCTCGTTTTCGGCTCCAATAGCCAGCTCCGCGCTGTCTCCGAAGTGTATGCGGGTAGCGACGGACATACGCGCTTCGTCAAAGACTTCGTCAGGGTCTGGGACAAGGTCATGATGCTCGATCGCTACGACATTCGGGTCTCAGCTGCTTCCTAAGACATACGGATATAACGGGGCTCGCAGCGTTGGCGAGCCCCGTTTCTAATACGAAAC
>JANXXW010000240.1 GCA_025350425.1 Rhodospirillales bacterium | reverse complement strand
ATTGCCCGCGTCCTGGATCTTGCCAAACAGCGTGGCCAAGGTGGCGTTCAGGATCACCTTGGTATCTTCTTCAAGGCTCCGATGACTACGGCTGGACAACGAGAGGAGCATTCCTTTCCCGTGCAAGAGCGCGTTTTGCTGGATTGGTTGAATGCCGCCTGATGCATGATGGCGAGGTGCGAGGCGGGCTGAGTCAGCTCGTCTCGCTTTCTTCTTCTTTATGCGACCTGAAACGGGTCAGGGATGCATCTTCACCTGAAAGTTTGGCGTCGCGGGCTTTCCGTCGAGCCTGGGGTGAACTGATGGCGGGTGTGCCGCCAAGGGATGTGGCTCTCGGCGTTACGGCAGATGCCATTGTTGCGACACTACTTGGTGGGATCGATGCGCCAACCATGGAGCGGCTCGGCATCGCCACGGATGTCGCCGCGCGTATCGTCCAAGATACTTTTCGGGAAACAGCGGTAAACTTATCGCCTGTTTTGTGTGCATCTCTCGGTCCCAACCTTTCCAGGCAAAGCCGTATACAGGAAATACCGAGCTTCGCGGAGCGACTGTTACGACAGCCGAGGGCGGGTGCCACGGCACCTGGAAAGGCTCGTATCACGTTGGAACCATGTGAAAACCATGGTGAGCATTGCCTGGTCGTGGCGGTTCTTGGCGTGGTGTTGTCCGCTAAATACGGTGCTGATCCAGCGACGGTGTTTCTGGCTGGTCTGGCGCATCACTTACACAATGCAGAGTTGCCTGACTCCGGATTTGCCGGGGAAATTCTCCTTGGTGCTGAGCTGGAGCCGCTAATGCACCGACTGTTTGAGCGGGAATTGAATACGATTGCGGGACATCCCGTGGAGCCGAAAGTCCGTCAGGCACTGGCCGTTATTGGCAATGCGGAGACACCCGAGGGGCAGGCATTCAATGCGTCTGACGTGATTGATCGAGTGTTGCAGATGCGCCACTATGACCGTGTTGCGGCTTTTACTGTGGATCAGGCGATGGATGACCTGGAACTGGTTCATGCCGGCCCACTGCAAGCGTTCCACGACTCGGTGCTGCGTGAAGCTGGACTTCCTTGACGGCTTTACGTAGCCCAACAACCGGCAGGCCGCTCGTTCAGGAAGGTCATACCCTCTCTGCCCCTGGCGAACGCTGGCCGATTGTTGAGGGAATTCCCTTTCTGCGAACTGATCGCCCAGGTTTGGTTACCAGCGTTCTCGTGGCTCTCGATGAGGGCGATGCTGAGACGGCCCTAGTACTCCTACTCGGCGACCAGGATAACTGGGCGAAAACGCCACCGCCCAGCGAAACAGCACGAAGACGGCTGGTGCGTGAGCGGGAAGCGTTGTCATTCCGGGAGGCTATGGACTTGCTGGCGTTCGGACCAGTGGCGACTTACTTCGCGCATCGGTGGTCTGACCCGACTTTCGTATCCGGGCTGGCGCTCGCGGAGGCACACTGGCACGGTCCAAAGCGAGTTTTGGAGCTGGCGTGTGGAGTTGGCCATTTCCTGCGAGAGTTCGCCAACTTTGCACCACACGTGACCGGCGGTGATTTGGTATTCGCAAAACTGTGGCTGGCACGCCAGTACGTGGCGCGGGATGCCGCATTTGTTTGTTTCGATGCTGCCGCGCCATGGCCATTCGCGCGCGCGTCGGCTGACTTGGTGTTCTGTCATGACGCCTTCTACTTTCTGCCGGATAAGCCGCACGTGGTGAGCGAGATGCTGCGTGTCGGTGACGGCGGTAGGGTGCTGGTTGGACACACGCACAACGCAGACGTGGACAATCTATCCGCTGGCGCGCCACTGAAGCCCGCTGAATACGCGGCCCTTTTCGGGACGGCGCTTCTGTATGACGACCGAGAGTTGACACTGGCGGCAGTCGAGGCGCGTGCCCCATGCCCGTCTTGCATGGCCTCCTTGAAAGACGCTCCGGCATTGGCTCTCGCCGGTGGACTGGCTGCATTGGATATACCGCGTGCGGTATCGGCCGGTTTGACGGTTCCGCGCACGGGTGCATTCCTGCGTCGCAACCCGCTATATGCGGATGGAAATATCGTATGGCCGTCCGACCGCTACGAGCGCGAATATGGATTATTGGCGACCTATCCTCGCAGCGTGGAAGCGCCGGCACAAGCTATCGCTGGAACGCAATCCGTAGACGAATTGGCGCGTCGCCGAGTCTTGCTTGATCTTCCGGAGAGATGGTGATGGTGCGATGGGGTATCGCGGGGTGCGGTTGGGTAGCGCGGGATTTCGCAGCTCCTGCCATCGCAGCCTCCTCGAATGGGTCTCTCGTCGCCGTTCACGATCGCGATCACGCGGCGATGGCTCGGTTCAATGCCCCAGGGTTTGTGGATCTGCACTCGATGCTGGGCGGAATTGACGCCCTGTATGTGGCCACGCCGAACAATTCTCACCGAGGCCTGGTAGAATCGGCGGCCCAGGCAGGCGTGCCAGTACTGTGCGAGAAACCAATGGCCACTACAATGGCGGATGCCCGGGCGATGGTGGCGGCATGTGCCGCGACTGGCACGCTCTATGCGACGGCATTTGACCAGAGATTTCATGCAATACATCGGCGTATCGCGGACATGGTCGCTGGCAACGCGCTCGGCATCGTGACAATGGTGCGAATTGTATATGCTTGCTGGGTAGGACCTGAGTTCAGCGAAACTCCCGATAATTGGCGAATCGACCCGGTTCGGTCCGGTGGTGGGGCGCTGATCGATCTCGCCCCGCACGGGCTGGACCTCGCAAGCATGGTGCTGGGTTGCCCCCTCACTGATGTTGCGGCGATGGGTCAATCGCAGGTGCATTCCTACGCGATCGAGGATGGCGCCACCGTAATGGCGCGCGCGCTGTCCGGGACGCTCATTCAAATGCACGTTGCGTATAATTGTCCCGAGACGCTGCCACGTCGGCGCTTGGAAGTGGTTGGCACCAAAGGCCAGATCATTGCGACGGATACAATGGGGCAAACAGGTGGCGGAAGGCTGGAGTTCATCAGTGCCGACACTGGAATATGCCAGCTGATCGAGGTGCCCGGTGCCGACCGGTCGCCCTTTCTGAACCAGATCGAGGCATTTGCTGCCGCAGTCGAAGGCGGTACGTTTGCCTACAGCGCCCAACACGACTTGGCCATCATGGCACTTGTGCTAGAGGCTCAGACCCAAGCTAGACCGGAGTTGTACGATGCCGCTTAGTCCATTTGCCTGCACCAACTGCGGGCATTGGCAACGCTACTTTGCCGTCCCACCAAATTGCCCCATCTGCTCGGACGTTCGCAATGACCTGCCGCCGAGTGGGTGGAAATTTGTGACGCCGGAGTTGCTGGCTCCGCAGCTTCAATATCACTGGCGGGAGACAATTCCCGGAATATGGGAGTTCTGGTCCACGCCGCGCTTTGGGCTGGATAGTCATGGTTGGCTGCTGATCTATCCCGAAGGCAATGTCGCGTTTGAGGCTGCGCCCTATTACAATGACGCCCAATTGCAGAAGATCGAGGAACTTGGTGGGATTAACATCCTGGCCTCTTCGCATCCGCATGGTTACGGCGCGCTTTACCAGTTGCAGGATCACTTCCGGCCGGAATTACTTATACAAAAAGACGATCTCGAGTGGACTAAGGCGTTTCGTGTAACGATACCGTATGATGAAACGCTCGAGATCAGACCTGGTCTTACGTTGCATCACACCGGTGGACACTATGCCGGCCATTCTGTTTTGCATGATGCCGCCCGGCGCGCGGTATTCGCTGGCGACGCACTGAAAATCGAGTTCGATCCAGACGGCACGGCTGCCCGCATTTCTTGCCATAAAGCGTATCATAAACAGATCCCACTCTCTCGCGATGAAGCGCGCCGATATCGCGCGGTATTCGAGACGCTCGACTTCACGTCCGTGTTCACCCCCTTCGAGTATGCCACCGAGACCTCCACCAAAGCGGCGCTCGCGTTGTTGGACGAGGTGATCGCTGGCCCACCGTTTACGCGATCAATTCCCATTCAGCGATAATTTTTCTGCAACGATCAGCTGATCTAGACGCATCGAATAAAATCCGAAAATGGTCATTTGAATGAGTCTCAGGTTCGCGTTCAATACGAATGGAGCAGCACATCACCGGCTGGATGATGCGCTGACCTTGATAGCTGAGGCTGGCTATGCCGGCGTTGCGTTGACACTCGACATTCATCACCTCGACCCGTTCGACCCGGCTTTCGCGCTCAATACCCGGAACGTCGCGGCACGGCTTCGAACGCTTGGCCTTGGTTGCGTCGTGGAAACGGGGGCGCGGTTCTTGTTGAATCCGCGCGCCAAGCATGAACCCACGCTTGTATCTGCAGACCCCGATGGCCGTGCACTCAGGATAGAGTTTCTAACCCGTGCGATGAGGGTAGTTGCCGAAACTAGCGGAGAAGCAATGAGTTTTTGGTCAGGAGTACCGAAGGTGGGCGTCGATCGTGTTCAGGCGCGTGGCTGGTTGCTTGACGGCGTGGCTGAAATTGTCCGACGCGCAGAATCAATGGGAGTGGTCGCGGCATTGGAGCCGGAACCTGGAATGCTCGTTGAGACGATAGCGGATTGGAGCGGGATGCAAGTTCCAGGTCTGAAGCTTGCGTTGGATACCGGGCACTGCCTCGTAACCGGCGACTATAATCCGGCGACGGCAGTAGTCGATTTTGCGGAAAGCCTGGGTACCGTGACGATTGAAGACATGCGACGGGGCGAGCATGTCCATCTGCCATTCGGAGAGGGTGATATGGATGTACCGTCAGTGCTTGGTGCCCTTGAAGCGACGGGATTTCCCGGCCTGATCTGCGTGGAGCTGTCTCGGGACAGCCACCGTGCGGACTTGATGATCCCCAGTGCGATTTCGGCGCTCAGACTTGCCTTTGCTTCCTCGTCGCTGTCCGATCAAGGCGCAGACAAGTGAATATCTGTTTCGTATCTCGCCGCTTCTTCCCAGCAATATCGGGCATGAGTGTGTATGCGCTCAACCTCCTCCGGGAGCTGGTTGCCGCTGGCCACAATGTCACGATGATCAGCCAATATCGTGGAGATGCATTCGGTGTGCGCGTGTATGGTGGAGGACCGCCGCCACCGGTGCCCGGCGTACGTGTTATCGGGCTCGAGCAGGTCGGCGAACAAAACAACGGCGATTTCGAGACGGACGTGGCAAATATGACGGCTGCTATGGTCGCTGAGCATGAACGTGCCCCGTTTGACATCATCCACGCGCAGTATGGCTACCCCTGCGGCTTTGCGGCATTGGAGGCATCACGTCAAATTGGCGTCCCCAATGTTGTGTCGATCCAGGGTGGAGACGGGCACTGGGTTGGATCCTGCTGCGAAACGCACCGCTTGGCGATGGTCCGAGTACTTGATCATGCAGGCGCCGTACTAATCGGATGCGAAAGCTTTGCGCAGGAAGTTATCGATCGGCTCGGGACCAATCCGGCCCGATTTACCATCGTTCCAGGTGCCGTCGATGTAGAGCGATTTACGCCGGGGGCGCGTAGCAACACGATGCTGTATCACGGCCGTGTGGACGCCCGCAAAGGTGTGCTGGATATGCTGGATGCCGTCCGATTGTTGGCTGATGAAGGCTCTGACTTTAAGCTACTTATTTCGGGTATTGGCCCGACTTTCAACGAGACAGCACAGCGTATCGAAGCACTCCGACTCACTGCACAAGTCCAGATGACCGGCTACGTTGATTACGACAATGCTCCGAGTGTTTATCGCCAAGCCGGCATCTTCGTATCGCCCACTTATGCTGAAGGATTTTCCAATACGATTCTTGAGGCAATGGCGAGCCGAATGGCGGTGGTGTCATGCCGCTCGGTAGGTGTCGTGGATTGCATACGCGACGGCGAGAATGGGCTGCTTACCGAGCCGGGCGACGTGCCTGCATTGGCTGCGGCCTTGCGGCGTGTGCTGACCGACACGGTGTTGCGCGACCGTTTGGCTGACGCGGCGTTGGAGGAATGCAGACGTGTCTACTCCTGGGCATCGGTTGGACAGCAAATAATGGACGTGTATAGCCAACTGGTCGGCACCAAGCCAGATCTCGACTGGTCAACTCAGTTGCTGATCACGCCATGCCGCTTTCGGCTTGAGCCACA
>JANXXW010000227.1 GCA_025350425.1 Rhodospirillales bacterium | reverse complement strand
TGAAGCGCGGTCTCCTGCTCCAGCAGCACGGACAGTAGCGCCAGGCTGTCACGCAAGGTGCCGGGCACGACGATGCCGCCTAGGCCGGTGAACTGGTCGGAGGTCAGGTTGTAGTAGGTGACGCCGCGCTCCTGCCCGAAGTAGCGCGGGTTCGGCCCGGAGTGGATCGTCCGCACGGGCACGACGAAACGCAACCCGTCTGCGGATGCCACGTCGCCGCCGCCCCAGGCGCGGGCGAGCGGGATGGCGGCCTGGGCCGAGACCAGGGTGGCGTTGGAGCGAATGAGGGTGTCCGCCCGGATGTAGTTCTGCCGCACCCAGCTCAGGCGCGAGCGGCGCAGCGCGGGCGTGTCCAGCGGGATCAGCGGCTCCAGCCCGGTGTTGCAGGCTTCAGCCCGCAAGACGGCACAGATGCTGGTGGCCAGGTGGCCTGTGCGGGCGTGCATCTCCAGCAGGATCTCGGACAGGTCCACCCGCGGCATCCGCGCCGCGACGGCGGCCCGGAGCGCGACCAGGCTGGCCGGCTCGTCCAACTTGTCGAGGGCGGACAGGGACTGCGCCGCGGTGCCGTCCGCCGCCGTCTCGATCCGCACGCTGGCGTTGCCGGGCCGGGCGCGACGCGCGTAAGATCGAGATTACGGTGCAACTCGCCTGCGTCGAGATACTTCGCGGCGGCTTTTCAACGGTGCTGGACCATCTGCGGCTGTCGCCGGACCTTGACCGCGACGGGCTGGAGGTTGTCGCCCGTGCCTATGAGGCGGCGGGGATGCGGGTCGTGGTTGCGCCGATCCTGGCGGACCGGCCGGTGGCGGCCACGATGCCGCTCGCGGCGGCCGACCTAGCCGGGGCCGACATCGCGGCCTACGTGTTTAGTCCCGGCATTTGATGGTTCGGATTTAGGGTGAATCTTTCCGGCTCGTCTGTCCATATTTTACAGATGGCTTCATGGGTGTGAGGCCTTTAAGGGTCTTGAGCCGACGAGCGAAATTATAGGCGCTGACGAAGTTCGCCAAGTGTGTGCGGGGTTCATCATGGGTCTCATAATGGAAGCGCTTGACAGTGGCCTCCTTGATCGTTCGGTTCATGCGCTCGACTTGCCCGTTGGTCCACGGATGTCGGGGCTTGGTCAGGCGATGATCGATCCCGTTTTGAGCACAGACATACTCAAAGGCATGAGCCCGGAAGACTTCGTGGTTCTCGATCGCCTGCCTGATGTCGGCAGCAGCTGAGCAGGAGTTACCGGGCGCGGTGAAGTGGGTGCCGTTATCGGTCAGTATGATGTGGATCGTGTAAGGAACGGCTTTGATCAGCGCCCGCAGGAAATCCCCTGCCACTTGCCGGGTCGCCTTCTCGTGAAGTTGGACGAAGGCAAACTTTGAGATGCGATCGATGGCGGCCAGAAGATATAGCTTGCCCTGTCCGGTGCAAACCTCAGCAATATCGACGTGGAAATAGCCAAGCGGATACGCTTTGAACTTCTTTTTCTCGGCTGTGGTGTCTTCAAGCTCTGGCAGTCGAGAGATGCCATGACGCTGAAGGCACCGGTGAAGAACCGATCGGCTGAGGTGGGGGATGATGGGCTGAAGGGCATACAAACAGTCATCAAGCGGGAGCAGCGTGTGCTTTCTGAAGGCGACGATGACCGCCTCATTCTCGACCGATAGAACGGTTGATTTTGGCTCGGTGGGCCCGGTTGGCTGATCGGCGAACGAACTGCGGTGCTTCCATTTGGCAACGGTCTTTTGGTTGATGCCATAGCGCTTTGCCAGCGTTCTCAAGCTCTCTTGACTATGGTGTATCGTTCGACGGATTGCCTGCGTCGTTGTGGCGCAGCCGTGGAGAATTTGGCCCATAATGCATCCTTCCATTCAGTGGAAAATAGTGCACCATTAAAACCTGGGATCAAACATCTAGGTCCTTCTCCAACCCCCAAGAGGCCAGTTTGAGCTGCTGCTGGTTTGGTGTATCCATCCGGTGAGCACCGCGGCGCTGGTTAGTCGGCTATGCGCGCTGCTGTTTCTGTCGGCTGCCATTTCCACGGAAGCAGTTCGTCCAGGCGGCTGATCGGATGCTGGGCGATGTTAGCGAGGACATGTGCGAGCCACGCCTGCGGATCAATGTTGTTCATCTTGGCGCTG
>JANXXW010000225.1 GCA_025350425.1 Rhodospirillales bacterium | reverse complement strand
CACGGCGGCACTTGCCCTTACCATTGGCCTATTGGTTGCCGGGCGTGTCGCCGCGCAGTCTCCTCCCAGCGCATCCGCCCGCATCTCAGGCGTGGTCGAGACTGTAAGTGAAGATACGCTGGTGCTGAAATCTCCCGAAAGCGGGAACGTCACCGTAGTTGTACCCGCTGATACCAGGGTAACCGCGCTGGAGAACCGCCGACTTTCGGACATCAAACCGGGAGACTTCGTGGGTTCGGCCGCCATAAAAGGCACCGATGGCAAGCTGCACGCGCAAGAGGTGCATATCTTCCCGGAGGCGCTGCGCGGCACCGGCGAAGGCCATCGCGACATGGCCCGCCCAGAGCAGAGCATGACCAACGCCACCATCTCCACGGTCGCCGCCGCGCCCCAGGGACAGATGCTCACGTTGAACTACAAGGGCGGCAAACAGCAGATCGAGGTCGGGCCGGACGCGCGCATCGTCGCCATCGTTGCGGGCAACCGCGCCCTGTTGATCCCCGGTGCGACGGTGGTGGTGACGGCGGTGAAGGCGCCGGACGGCACGCTCACCGCGCGTAGCGTGCAGGCGGAGAAGGACGGGGTGATGCCGCTCATGTTCTGAACTGGCTCAGGCCATGTTGAAGTCCTCGGCTGACCGGGATTACCCTGGTCGGCATGACAGACCTCACCATCGATGACGCCACCCTTGATGCCGCGGAACGCCTGCTCGGCGTGCGCTACACCGATGCCGAACGCGCGCAGATGCGAGACAATCTGGCCGGGCAGATCGAACTGGCGGTGCGGCGCCGGGCGGTGAAGCTGCCCAACGCGCTGCCGCCCGCGACTTTGTTCGATCCCAGACTTCCGGGCTTCGAAATGCCCGCGCAGGCCAACATGAATCTCCCACGCGCCGCCCCGGCACTTCCGGGTGCTGACGAGGATATTGCGTTCGCGCCCGTGAGCCATCTTTCCGCCTGGATCGCCAGCGGTGAGCTTTCCTCCGTCCGCCTTACGCACATATACCTCGACCGTATCCGCCGGCACGATCCGGCACTGTTCAGCTTCGCCACCGTCACCGATGCGGTGGCTCTGTCCCAGGCGGAGCGTATGGACGCGCTGCTCGCCACCGGCACATGGCTAGGCCCGCTGCACGGCATCCCGTATGCCGCCAAGGACCTCCTGGACACCGCCGGCATCGTCACCGGCTGGGGCGCCGAGCCGTTCGCCCATCGCGTGCCGGAAACCGATGCCGAGGTGGTCCGCCGCCTTGCCGCTGCCGGGGCGGTGCTGCTCGGCAAAACCACCCTCGGCGCGCTCGCATACGGCGACATCTGGTACGGCGGACGCACCCGCAACCCATGGAATACCGATGAGGGGTCGAGCGGGTCGAGCGCCGGCTCCGCCTGCGCCACCGCCGCCGGCCTGGTGGGCTTCGCAATTGGCACGGAAACGCTCGGCTCGATCGTCTCCCCGTCCGCCCGCTGCGGCGCCACCGGGCTCCGCCCCACCTTCGGCCGCGTCTCCCGTGCCGGCGCGATGGCGCTGTGCTGGTCGCTCGACAAGATTGGCCCGATCTGCCGCGCGGTCGATGACACAGCCTTGGTGCTGGCCGCGATCAACGGATTTGATGCACGAGACGAAGGCAGCATTGCCGCACCCTTTGGCTGGGACGCCACCCGCCCCGCTGCCGGCATGCGCGTGGGCTACATCGCCGCCGACTTCACCGACCGTCTCGACGTGGCGGCGCTTGACATAGTGCGCGGCCTGGGTGCCGTCGCCATTCCGCTGGAATTGCCGGACCTGCCGTACGACGCGCTGCGACACCTGTTGTTCGCCGAGGCGGCGGCCGCCTTCGAGGACCTGACGCTGGACGATACCGATGCCACTCTGGCCCGCCAGGACCCCGGCGCATGGCCCAACAGCTTCCGCAAGGCACGCTTCCTGTCGGCGGTCGATCACATCCAACTCGATCGCCTGCGCCGTCGCGTAATGCGGGATATGGACGCCCTGTTCGGGCAAGTCGATGTGCTGCTGGCGCCGGCGATAAACGGGCCGATGACCGTGATCGGCAACATGACCGGCCACCCATGCCTGACCGTGCGCGCTGGCTTCACCGAGTTGCGGACACGCCAGATGCCCAGCTTTCTACACGCGGAGATCAAGGAAGCAGACGGTCTGTCGCACACTGTCCCATACGCCATCACCATCGTGGCACCACTGTTCGACGAGGCGGCGGCATTGACGCTCGGTCGCGCGTTGGAGGCGGCATTGGCCGTGGCAGACCGGCGTCCGCATCTGGTTTAGCCGGATGTCGTCCTCCGAATTAGCCCTATCAGACTACGCCAATAGCGTTCTATGTTTGCGATAGAGGTGCAGTAAGCACCCGGATTGGGGAGAGTGTTATGTCTTTTCTATCGCGACGTGGATTTCTCGCTGGCACGGCGACGGCCGTGGTGGCGAACGGCGCGGTTGCACCTCGTGTGTTGGCAGACATCAAGCCTCGCGTCACGGTGATCTCGCAATGGTCGGCTGGAAGCGATGGAACTGCAATCAGCGCATTCGGCAAGCTGTTCGAGCAGAATGGTGGGATCTGGCAGCACAATCCGGTGCCAGGCTTCACCACCGAGATGATGAACAAGTTGCGCGCGCAGATCATGTCGGGCGATCCACCGGCCGCATCCCAGCTCAAGGGTCCCGAGATTGCGGCGTGGTCGAAGGTGGCACCCACCAACAATCTCGATAGCTTGGTCGCCGATGCCGATTACGAGAAGTTCGTCGCCCCCGATCTCGCCAAGCTGCATAAGCCCTTCGGTCACTGGATCGCGCTGCCGCTCCAGCTTTACCGCATCAACACACTGTTTGCGTCCAAGAAAGCGATGGACAAGGTCGGCGCGACCAAGTTGCCAACGACATGGGCCGAGTTCAACGCGTTGTCGGAAAAAATGAAGGCTGCCGGCATCATCCCGCTCGCGAATGGCGGGATACGCTGGGACGACGGGATGAAGTGGGAGATCGCCCTCAACGGCATCAGCCCCGCCGCTTACCGCAAGGCGGTGATGGAGCTGGACGCCGCCACGCTAATGGGACCAGAGGTGCTTGCGGCTTTCGAGCAGACCAGGAAACTCGCTGATGGCATGAACCCAAACATCGCCGCGCAAAACTGGGGCGTCCAGGTGGCACCCTTTATTCGCGGCGAAATGGGGATGGTGCTGATGGGTGGCTGGGCGCAAGGCAACATCATCAACGGCGGCTTCACCCTCGACGATTTCATGAGCGGTCCGGCGCCACAGGACAACGGCAAGGCCGCCTACATCATGAATGCCGACGCATTCATCTTTTGGAAGCAGAAAGCCGAGGACCTCCAAGCCGGTCAGCAACTCATGGCCAAGCTGATCATGCAGGCATCGACGCAAAAGATGTATTCGCAAATAACGGGGTCGATCCCCGTGCGGACGGACGCCGATCTCAGCGGCCCCGGCTGGTCGGAGGGGCAACGCAACAGTGCCGCCAGCCTGAAGGCGGCCGTAGCGGCCAATCAGGTTATGTTGAGCCTCGCGCATAACATGGCGCAGCCGAACCAGATATCGGCGGCCATGATCGACGTACTGACAGAATTCGTCCACAACCGTGACCTCGCGCCCAAGAAGGCGCAGCAACGGCTTGCTGACGCGATCGACAGCGAACGCTGAAGAAGTGTCCGGCAAATACTCCTTGCCGGCTACCGCGCTTTCACTCTCCACCGCTGAGACGCCGACTGAAAGGTCGGTGCGGTGGCGACGATGGTTTGCCGGCGTTCTCCCGGCACTCGCGATTTGGCCACCACTGATCCTTTCGGCCGGGCATGTCGTGCTGTTCACGCTCTGGACAGCTTGGATATCGTTCACGCCCTCCACGCTGATGCCCGAGAACGGGTTCGTGGGATTCAAAAATTATGCGTCAGTGATGGCGACCCGCAACTTCTCGGTCGCCTATACCAATGTCGTCGTCTTCGGCTTCTGCTTCGTCGCCTTGACCACGATCATGGGTTTGCTGCTGGCAATCCTGCTCGACCAGCGCGTCCGTGGCGAAAGCGTCTTGCGAACGATCTTCCTCTATCCCATGGCCGTTTCCTTCGTCGTCACCGGCACGATCTGGAGTTGGTTGCTGAACCCAGGGTTCGGCATCCAGCAGCTCGTCAGGGATTTAGGCTGGACTGAGTTCCGTTTTGATTGGCTCATCGACCGCGACCGTGCGATCTACACGCTTGTGATCGCCGCCGCTTGGCAGGCATCGGGCTTCGCGATGGCATTATTTCTGGCAGGCCTGCGATCGGTTGATCCCGAGATCGTCAAGGCTGCGCAGATCGACGGCGCCGGCCCGGCACGCATCTATCGACGCGTGGTCCTACCGTCCATGGGTCCGATCTTTATCGCAGTCATGGTGATCCTGCTGCAGAACGCCATCAAGACCTTCGATCTCGTGCGAGCGCTGACCGGCGGCGGTCCCGGGATCGCCACCAACCTACCCGCGACGGTCGTCTACGACTTAATGTTCCAGCGCGGCCAACTCGGCCGTGGTTCGGCCGCCGCCGTATTAATGCTGCTGACATTGGCCATCATCCTGATCCCTTACGCGCTCTATCAGCGCTTCCGCCGGACACGGGCATGAGCGCCACCCTGAATAAGGGGCCGCGCGCGTCCGCGATGTGGTCGCGGATCGCGATCTACGTGGTCATCCTCGTTTTCGCCGCCTTCTTCCTGGCGCCCCTCGCGGTCACCATCCTGACTTCCGTGCGCTCCAACACTGAAATGGCACAGCGCTCCCTGATCGGGTGGCCACAGCACCTCGATCTCAGTAACTTCGCCGTAGCTTGGGGCAGCTTCTGCATTGCGGAACATTGCACGGGCATCGCGCCCTACATGTACAACTCCGCCGTCATGGCGATTCCTGCGACCATACTTTCCACACTGCTTGGGGCCATGGCCGGCTACGCGATCGCGCTATGGCGATTCCGCGGCGACAACATCATGTTCGGGCTGGTCGTACTCGGCGTGTTCCTGCCCGAGCAGATGCGCCTGATCCCCTGGACGGTCGTCCTGAGGGATACCGGGCTCGCCAACAGCCTCGCTGGCCTGATCATGATCCATACGATTCAGGGGGTGAGCTTTACCACGCTGTTCTGCCGCAACTACTACCTATCTATCCCGCAGGACCTCATGAAGGCGGCGCGCATCGACGGCGCGGGGTTCTACCGTATCTTCTGGCGCATCGTCCTGCCGCTATCGCCACCGATCCTTATCGTGACGGTAATCTGGCAGTTCACCGGCATCTGGAACGAGTTCCTGTTCGGGGTGATCTTCACCTCCGGCACGCAGCAGCCGATCACCGCCGCATTGGTGGCGCTCGGGTCGGGCGGCCAGAACGTGCATGCCTATAACGTCGCCGCCGCCGCGGTGCTGATCGGCGCCTTCCCGCCGCTGCTGGTCTATTTCCTCGGCGGCAAATATTTCGTGCGTGGCCTCACCCAAGGGGCGATCAAATGATGAGGCTTTCATGTCGTCGCTGACCGTTCGCAATCTGCGCAAGAACTTCGGCATGGTCGAGGTCCTCAAGGGCATCGACCTTGAAGCCAAAACCGGCGAGTTCGTGGCGCTGGTCGGCCCCTCGGGCTGCGGCAAATCGACTTTGCTGGCCATGATTGCCGGGCTCGAAAGCGTCACTTCGGGGGAAATTTACATCGGTGACCGCAAGGTCAATTCGGTGGCCCCCAAGGACCGCGACATCGCCATGGTGTTCCAGTCCTACGCGCTCTACCCCACCATGACGGTGCGCGAAAACATGCTGTTCGGCATGGAGAGCCGGGGCGTGCCCAAGGACCAGCAGAAGGAGGCCATCGAGCGCGTCTCCAATCTCTTGCAGATCGGGGCGCTGCTGCAGCGCAAGCCGGGCCAGCTTTCCGGCGGCCAGCGCCAGCGCGTCGCCATGGGCCGGGCGCTGGTGCGCGACCCCCAGCTGTTTCTCTTCGACGAGCCGCTATCCAATCTCGACGCCAAGCTGCGCGTCGAGATGCGCACCGAGATCAAGAAGCTGCACAACCGGGTGGGCAAGACCACCGTCTATGTCACTCATGATCAGGTCGAGGCGATGACGCTTGCCTCGCGCATCGCGGTGATGCATCAGGGCAATGTGCAACAGTTCGACGAGCCGCAAACGGTCTATGACCGGCCCTCGAACATGTTCGTTGCCGGGTTTATGGGCTCTCCGTCGATGAATTTCATTCCGGCCGAATTGGTGGACGATGGCGGCAAAACCGCGGTCGCGCTGCCGAACGGCGGTGGCACGGTGGCGAAGTTGCCGCTCCATAACGGTGCAGGCCAGATGGCGTCGGGGCGGCAGGTGGTTTTTGGCGTGCGGCCGGAACATCTTTTCCGCTACAACGCCGAACTCAAGGCCCAAAAACCGGGCATTGCCGCGTTGACGGTGCCGGTCGAACTGGTCGAACCTACGGGCGCCGAGACAATGGCGGTGATGCGGGTCGGCGACATTGAGATCGTCGGCCGCTTCGACCCGGACGATGCGCCGAAAATGGGTGAGAGTATCACGCTGGGGGTCGATATGGCGCATACGTGCCTGTTC
>JANXXW010000211.1 GCA_025350425.1 Rhodospirillales bacterium | reverse complement strand
CCGAGCCCGAGGGCGCGCCCTATTGGGACCGGGTCTCGCCGAGTGCCTACGCCGCCGATATCGATCTGCCGGCCCTGCATGTGGGTGGCTGGTATGACCCACTGCTGGCGGGCACGCTCGCGGGGTATCACTCGATGCAGGGGGATGGACGGGCACCGCAGATGCTGGTCGTCGGGCCGTGGGTCCATATCCCGTGGTCTCGCCGAGTGGGCGAGCAGGATTTCGGCCCCGACGCGTCCAGCCGGATCGACCAGCTTCAGCTTCGCTGGTTCGATCATTGGTTGAAGGGCATCGACACCGGCCTGCTTGGCGAGCCACCCGTCCGGCTGTTCGAATTGAATGGCACATGGCGTGAGTTCACGAGCTTTCCCGTGCCAACGACCGCATGCTGGAACATCGCCAGCCAGGGGCGCGCCGGAATGGACCCAGCCGACGGCACGCTGCGTCCCGCCGCCGCCTCAATCGGAGAAGACGTCGTGGTGTTCGACCCCTGGCGCCCCACGCCCTCAATGGGCGGCCATGCCGGCCAGCCCGCCGGGCCACTGGACCGTGCGGGGACCGACGCTCGCAGCGACGTGCTCACTTACACCACGCCGGAACTGGACGCAGACCTGTGCCTTGCCGGGGAGATTCTGCTGGATGCAGCCATTACCTGCGACCAGCCCAGCTTCGACATCTCCGCCGTGTTGTCCGAGGTCATGCCGGACGGCCGGGTGTTCGAACTCGCCAGCGGCCACCGGCGCGTCGATACGCCGGTCTCGCCGGTCCGTGTCGGATTGCGCGCGGTCTGCGCCCGCATCCGTGCCGGCCACCGCCTGCGCTTGTCCGTCGCCGCCGGAAGTTTCCCCTTTTTCCCGGTCAACTCCGGAACCGGCCTGGAGCCGGCGCGCGAGCGGCTGATCGATCAGCGTATCCTCACGCTTGTTTTGGACCACGCCGGCACCGTGCTTTACTTGCCAGTGGGTTGCTGATGGCACGGCGTGTGCAATGTTTACCGACATGAATGGCTTCCCACCCCCGCTCGTGCGCCTGTCCCATGTCGGCAAGGCTTTTTCGAACGGCACACTCGCCCTGCGTGACCTGAATCTCACGGTACGACCCGGCGAGTTCGTGAGCCTGCTCGGCCCGTCAGGCTGCGGCAAATCGACCGCCTTGCGACTGCTCGCGGGCCTCGGCGCGCCCACCACCGGCGAGATTGTCTGGCACGGCGACCCCACGCTCAGCTTCGTATTCCAGGAACCGACGCTGATGCCGTGGCGCACGGTGTTCGGCAACGCCTACCTGCCGCTCCGCCTGAAGGGCATGAGCCGCGCCGAGGCGACGCCCCGCGTGATGGAAGCCCTGGCCGGCGTCGGCCTGGACAAGTTCGCCGCCGCCTATCCGCGCCAGCTTTCCGGCGGCATGAGGATGCGGGTGTCGATTGCCCGCGCGCTTGCCACCCGCCCTTCCCTTCTGCTGATGGACGAACCGTTCGCGGCGCTGGATGAAATCACCCGGGGCCGCCTCAACGATGATCTGCTGAAACTGTATCAACGTGAGCGGCTGACCATCGTGTTCGTCACCCACAGCGTGTTCGAGTCGGTGTTTTTGTCGAGCCGCATCATGGTCATGGCCGCCCGCCCCGGCCGCATCGTGGCCGACATCGCCGTGGACGCGCCCTATCCTCGCGATACCGATTACCGCACCGGCGAGAGCTACAACCACCATTGCCGCTTGGCATCGGACGCCCTGCGTCACGCCATGGGAGAGACGGTCGGGCATGTCCACTAACACCGCCTTGCGCGAGCCATCGCTGGCACTCGATCCAGTAGTCGCGGTGCCCAGGTTCCGGCTGGGCTGGGGCCGGGTGCTCCAACTCGCCTTGCCGCTTCTGGTGGGTATCGTGTTCCTGGTCGGGTGGGAAACCATGGTGCGGGTCGAGGAAATCCCGGTCTATGTCCTGCCCGGCCCGATCCGCATCGCGAGCCGCCTGGTTTCCGACTGGAGCACGCTTTCGGGGTCGTTGCTGGTGACCCTCCGGGTGACGGTGTTGGCTCTGCTGGCGGCGGTGATAGGCGGCGGCGGGCTGGCGATCCTGTTCGCGCAGTCGAAATGGATCGAGGCCAGCTTCTTCCCCTATGCGGTGATCCTCCAGGTAACGCCGATCGTGGCGATCGCGCCGCTGATCCTGATCTACATCCGCAATACCGAGCTTGCCTTGCTGTTTTGCGCCTGGCTGGTGGCCTTCTTCCCGGTTTTGTCGAACACCACGCTCGGCCTCAACTCGGTGGACCACAACTTCATCGACCTGATGCAGATGTATCGGGCCAAGCGATGGCAGGTGCTGTGGTATCTGCGGCTGCCGGGTGCCCTGCCCTACTTCCTCGGCGGCCTTAAGATCGCCGGTGGGCTCAGCCTGATCGGCGCCGTGGTGGCCGAGTTCACCGCCGGCACCGCCACCGCCGGATCAGGCCTGGCATACCGCATCCTGGAAAGCGGCTACCGCCTCGACATCCCTCGGATGTATGCGGGACTGGTGCTGCTTTCGATGACCGGCGTGCTGATCTTCACGCTGCTGAGCGGCCTGTCTTGGCTGCTGCTGCATAAATGGCACGAGAGCGCCGCGAAAAGGGAACGCTGACATGACGGACTGGATCGCGTTCGCCGCCGGGCTCGGCGACATCCCCGTCATCACCGAGCCCGCCCTGGTGCGCCAGAAAAGCCGCGACTTCTTTTGGTACAGCCCCATCCTCAAGGCGCAGCTGAAGAGTAAGACTGCCAACATCGTCGTCTGCCCCCGCGACGAGGCGGACGTGGTGGCTGTGTCCGCCGCCTGCGCCCGCGCCCGGGTGCCGTTGACCGCGCGCGGCGGAGGAACTGGCAATTACGGTCAGGCCGTGCCGCTCGAAGGCGGCGTGGTACTCGACCTCACCGGCATGAACGGGGTGCTGGCATTGGAGGACGGAATGCTGACCGTCGAGCCGGGCGCCAAGCTGATCGATATCGACAACACCTTGCGCCCGCGTGGATGGGAGCTGCGGATGCATCCCTCTACCAAACGTACCGCCACCATCGGCGGCTTCGTGGCGGGAGGCAGCGGTGGTATCGGGTCCATCACCTACGGAGGCCTGCGCGACCGGGGCAACATTGCCGGGGCGCGCGTCGTATCCTGCGAGGAAAGTCCCGGGATCATCGATCTCGTGGGCGACGAGGTGGCGGGGGTTAACCATGCCTACGGAACCACGGGCATCATCACGCGCCTCACGCTGCCCATGGCGCCCGCGCAGCCCTGGACGGATCTGGTCGCCAGCTTCGCGGATTTCATGGCCGCCGTG
>JANXXW010000187.1 GCA_025350425.1 Rhodospirillales bacterium | reverse complement strand
ATTTCGTGACTGCCATGATGGCGTTCTTCCTGCTCGCGCGCCTTCGCGACCTCCGGGTTGTCCTGATCGTGAGCCTTGGCCCCGGATGCATCGCGGACGGGCATGAGGGACACCGCGAACTCGGCGGCTGAGAGGGCCATGCCGTCCGGTGTCTCGGGGGCCGTGCGGGATTTCGGCGGTTCAGTCGCATCCTCGGGGTCGTCGGGTGGCTGGGCGGGGTCTACCTTGCCGGGCACGACGGCGACGGAGCCGCGATCGGAGACGAGGGAGCCGTTGCTGAACGGGGTTTTGCCGCCGAACGGAGCGCCACTGCCGCTTTGTGCCCGGGCCAGGGTTCCGGCGGTGGCGAAATAGTCGGCAAGGCCGCGCTTCTGGTCCTCAGTGGTGGCGTTGAGCAGCCAGATCAGCAGGAAGAACGCCATCATGGCAGTCACGAAATCGGCGTAGGCGACCTTCCAGGCGCCGCCGTGATGGCCTGCTGCGACGACTTCCTCACGCCTGATGACCAGCGTGACCTTGCCATCTGGCTTCGCGCTTTTCCTGGCCATGGGCCCTCCGACGATAACGGCCGTCCGGGCCGACCGCCGCCAGAATACGGTCGGGACCTTAACGCGAGGCTAAGGCGGCCGGTTATTCGGCGGGAGCGCCCAGCGCGCTGACGCGTCCCCGGCTGCGGCTCATGAGGGTGACGCCAGCGGCGCCGGCCAGGGTGATCGCGACCAGTGGCAACAGGCCGAGCGTGGGATTGCCGGTCGCGTCCATCACCACTCCGATCAGCCAAGGGGCCAGCAGCCCGCTGAGATTGCCGATGGCGTTGATCTGCGCGAGGCCCGCCGCCGCTGCCGCCGCCCCGAGCCAATCGCTCGACAGCGCCCAGAACGGGCCTTTCAGCATGTAGGCGCCGACCAGCGACAGGGTGAGCGTGGCCATCGTGGTGCCAAGGCCACTGAGAACGGTGCAGGCGGTCAATCCGGCGGCACATACGACGAGAGATATCGCGGTATGCCATACGCGCTCCCGCTTACGGTCCGAGCGGCGGCCCCACCAGACCATGGCGACCGAGCCGACGAGATAGGGCAGCGCGTTCAGCAGGCCGGTTTGGATATTGGTCAGGCCGTGGTTCTGGATGATCTGCGGCTGCCAGAAGGTGATGCCGTAGTTGGCGCCGGAACTGCCCATGTAAGTGAGCGCCAGTACCAGAACGCGCTTATCGGCCATGACGCGCCAGGCCGAGATCTTCGGCGCGGCCAATGCCACCTTGTTCTCGGCTGCGAGGCGCGTGGAGAGCCAGGCGCGCTCGGCGTCAGGCAGCCATCTGGCCTGGGCGGGACCATCGGGCAACCAGAACAGGCAGAACACGCCAAGCAGGATTGTGGGGATCGCTTCTAGCAGGAACAGCCATTGCCAGCCGGCCAGCCCGGCCACGCCGTTCATGTTGAGGATGGCGCCCGATATCGGCGAGCCGATGAAGGCCGATGCCGGAATGGCGACCATGAACGTGGCGACGATCTTGGCGCGGTAGGCGGCGGGGAACCAAAAGGTGAGATAGAGGATGATGCCGGGGAAGAAGCCAGCTTCCGCGCAGCCCAGCAGAAACCGCATCACCTGGAACGAGATCGGGCCAGTGACGAAGGCGGTGGCGCCCGAGAGCACGCCCCAGCTGACCATGATGCGCGCAATCCACAGCCTGGCACCGACGCGCACCAGGGCGAGATTGCTCGGCACTTCGAAGATGAAGTAGCCGAGGAAGAAGATGCTGGCGCCGAGCCCGAACACGGTGCCGGAGAAATGCAAGTCGGCGCTCATCTGCTTGCCCGCGAAGCCGACGTTCACGCGGTCTACGAAGGCGAAGAAATAGCCGACCATGAGGAATGGCAGCAGCCGCATGGTGACACGCCGCATGGTGCTGGTCTCGATGTCGCTCATTGGCGCCGCCTCCCGTTTTGCCGGGACTGTCGCATGGGAAGTTCGGTTGCGAAACTCCGCTGTAACGGGGCGGTGGATGTCAGGCGAGCGCGCGGGCGAACACGGCCGGATCGACGTTGCCGCCGCTGATGACGGCGCCGACGACCTGGCCCTTCGCGTCGTAGCGGCCGGAGAGCAGGGCGGCGAGGGCGACGGCGCCGCCAGGCTCCACGACGAGCTTGAGGTGGTCGAAGGCGAAGCGGATGGCCGCCAGGACTTCGTCATCGGTGACGACGAGGCCACCGGCGACGCCTGTTCGATTGATGGCAAAGGTAATCTCGCCGGGCATCTTGGACAGCAGGGCATCGCAGAACGTGGAGCCGCCGGGGATGACAGGCAGACGCTCGCCGGACTTGAGGGACCGGGCGGTGTCGTCCCAGCCGGAGGGTTCGACGGCGAACACGCGGGTGGTGGTGCTTTGCAGGCCGAGCACGCACCCGGCGATCAGGCCGCCACCGCCGGTGCAGACCAGCAACGTATCCATGGCAAGGCCGGCTTCGGTGGCGTCGTCGGTCAGTTCCATGGCGAGCGTGCCTTGTCCGGCGATGACGTCGTTGTGGTCAAACGGGGGGACGACGATGGCGCCGGTGCGTTCGGCGTGGTCGCGGGTGATGATTTCGCGGTCAGCGACGAGGCGGTCGAAATGGATGATCTCGGCGCCCCATCGGCGTGTGCTGTCGATCTTTATGCGCGGCGCGTCGGTCGGCATGAACACGGTGGCGCGCATGCCGACCGAGGCTGCGGCCGAGGCGATGGCCTGGCCATGGTTGCCCGACGAGTGGGTGACGACGCCGCGTGCGCGGCTGTCCGCGTCGAGGCGGCGAAGCGCGTTGGTGGCGCCGCGCAGCTTGAAGCTGCCCGTGCGCTGAAGATTCTCGGGCTTGAGCAGGATGGTACCGCCGGTGCGTTCGTCTAGCAGCGGATGGCGCAGCATGGGCGTGCGGACGATGTGGCCCGCGAGGCGCGCACGGGCGGCGACCACGTCGGCGTGGGTGGGGAGGTTCATGGCATGGTTCCTCAAGGGCGGGGCATGACGACGATGGTGTCCGATGCGCCGGCGCTGCCAGTGGCGCCGCCAATGACGCGGCCGGTGACGCGGTAGGTGTGGAAGGTCTCGGCGCTGACGCCGAGGCGGGCGCGGACGATATCGGGCGCGGGGACGATGGCGGCCCAGTCGGCGGGGTCCGGTGGGTTCGAGCGTCGGGCGCTGCGGACGAGTAGTCCCTGGCGGCCGGCGATTAGGGCGGCGGCGTCCGGCAGGGCGAAGCTGGACCAGCGGGCTTCGGCACCGAGCACGGGAAGGTCGGGCGGCAACAGGCGGGCGAGTACGGCGACGTCGCCGTAGTTGTCGGCGGCAACGAAGGCGGCCTTGTCGTTCCATGCCTCGGCGGCGATGTCGGTCGCGAATTCGGGCCAGCCGCCAAGCCGCGTGAGCGTAGGGTCCAGTACGCGGGGCAGCGGGAAAGGCGCCGCTATGGCCTGGAGCCAGACGAGCAGCGTGATCGCGAAGCCGGAGGCGATGGCGGGCACGAACAGACGGCGCCACCATCCACCGAGGGCGGACGCGGCGATACAGGCGCTGGGATAGACGATCGCGGGCCAGTTGGCCTGCACACGGTCCCCCAGGGCGTGCTGTAGGAATACCGCTGCAGGCACCAGGGACAGCATCGCGAGTAGGTTCCAGGCCGGCTGCCCGCGCGCGCGCCGGA
>JANXXW010000185.1 GCA_025350425.1 Rhodospirillales bacterium | reverse complement strand
GCACGCGCAGGACCAGCGCCCTTGGGAGAGGCTGCCCGATTCCTGCGGCGTACCTTGCCGGCGGCGCAGATAGGTCGGCTGGTCCACGACCTGAATGTCCACACTCAGCCCGACATCGGCCAGCATTTGCTGGATCGCCTCGTTCAGGCGGCGATCGTACGCGGGCGAGGTCAGGAAGTTGATCTTTGCACCGGTCGCCCCCGCGGCCTTGATCAGCGCGCGGGCCTGCGCGGGATCGAACGGCCAGGGCTTCACATCGGCGGTGTAGCCAAAATTGGCTGGCGTCAGCACCTCGTCCACTGGCCGCGCGAAACCCTGCTGCAAGGCAGTGATCAGCGACTCCCGGTCGATCGCCATCGCGATCGCGCGGCGCACCCGCACATCGGCCGTCGGCCCGAACAGCGCGTTGACGAACATGTAAACCACGCGCTCCGTCGGCACCGACAGCACGCGCACCTGGCGCTCGTTCTTCAACGCATCCGCATCGTCGGGTGAAAGGCCGCGAACGAGGTCGGCACGGCCAGCGCGAAGGTCGGCGATCCGGGTCGCCCCATCCGGCACGGCGCGAAACGTCACGCTCGCGAAGGGCGGCTTGCCACGCCAATAATCCGGCACAGCATCGAGCGCCACCTGCACGCCCCGCTGCCACGCGCGAACCTTGTAAGGCCCGCTGCCTATCGGCTCCTGGTTGAAACGAACGTCACCCACTTTCTGCAAATACGCTTTGGGCACGATAGAAAGCTTCACCAACTGCGCGAGCAGCACCGGGTACGACGATTTAGTATGCAGCGTCACTTGCGCCGGACCGGTGACTTCGGCGCTGGCGATCTGGTCGAACTGGCTGAGCTGCGGGCTTTTGAACCCCGGATCGATGATGCGCATCACGCTGAACACGACATCGTCAGGTGTCAGATTCGTGCCGTCCTGAAACTTGATGTCGGAGCGCAGATCGAACACCAGGGTGCGGTCGTTCTCATAGTGCCAGGCGGTCGCGACCTGCGGGACGATGTTGCCGGCGGTGTCACGGGTCACCAAATTATCGAAGATGTTGCGATAAATGCTGTAGCTGTCTGTGTCCCATTGCAGCTGCGGGTCCAGCGTGGCCGCGTCCGCCGCGAGATCCACGGTCAACTCGGTTTTCAGTTGCGACTGCGCCATGGCCGCACAAGCCGGCATCCAGGCCACAATCGACGCGATAGCCAAAACCCTTGATAGCTGCAATGTCGTCTCCAAAAGCGCACCGCCAATCCTGCCCGCCTTCGTCATCACGCGCAATCATGCGCCCAAGCATCGGCGCCCAAGCGTCGGCCCCATGGCATCCGCGGCGTGTCGGCGTTCGGCCTCACATCGGCGTTCCGCGCGGCACCCGAACGCGGTAAGTAGCGCTGCAATGGCAAACCCCTGGCAAGATCCTGGCACCAACCGCACCTACCATCACGGCAACCTTCGGGAAGCGCTGATCCAGGCCGCCTTGAGTCTGATCGCGGAACACGGCCCGGCAGGCTTCTCGTTCGCCGAGGTCGCCCGTGCCGCCGGGGTCAGCCCCGCCGCGCCCTACCGCCATTTCCGCGACCGCAACGCCCTTGTGGCGGAAGTCGCTCGCCAGGGCTTCGAACGTTTTGCCGACGAGCTGGAGCGTGCCTGGAACGCCGGGCGGCCGGACCCGGTATCGGCAGTGGAAAGTTGCGGCAAGGCCTATCTCGCCTTTGCCCGTCGCCATCCCGCATCTTACGCCGCGATGTTTGAGGCCGGGCTCGCCTTGAAGGACGACGCTAGCTTGCAACCCTCTTTCCAAAGGGCGTTCGGCGTAATCAGGCACGCCGCCGACGCAGCCTGCCAGAGCATGGCAAAAGACAGCCGGCCGCCACCGCTGATGGTGGCCCTGCATATCTGGGCCTTGTACCACGGAGTGGCCTCATTGTTCGTGGGCCACGGCGACGCCCCGCCGCGCAAGCTGCCCATGTCGCCCGAGGACCTGCTGGAGGCCGGCCTCCTCATCTACATGAAAGGACTGGGTCTCGCCTCTTGAAACCCACGATCTGACACCCGAGTATGTTAATGTGTTTAACATTCACATAGGATGCGTTACGTGGTGATTGCCTCAAAGCTGGATGAATACGGTAAGCCGGCCTGGATCGTGGCGACGGTCGTCGCGTTCTGGTTTTTTTGGCCAGTGGGTCTCGCCATGGTCGCCTTTATGGCCGGTAGCGGTCGGTTGAAGGCATGGCGTCGAGAGGGGCCAGGGCGTTGGTACAACACCGCCAACCCGACCGCAGGCTACGGGTTTGGCCGACGCGCGGCCCAACCGCAAAGCGGCAACGCGGCGTTCGACGATTATCGCGCCGAAACGCTCCGTCGCCTTGAGGATGAGCAGAAGGAGTTCGTCGAGTATCTTGAGCGTCTGCGCCGCGCCAAGGACAAGGCGGAGTTTGACCAGTTCATGGACGAGCGTCGCCGCCCGCCTACAACAACCTCTATCTAGCCTGATGGGGCGTCGCCGGGGTTGTCGGCGACGGATTGGCTGGGAACGATATGGGCCCCACCCAACTTATCGTACAGCGGGATGATCGAACATGGTCATCCCGTCTGGAGCCCCGGTTCATGACGGCATTCCATGGCAAGCCTCCCGGCGGCGGCGCTGGCGAGATGTCCCGGCGCACCGAACGGTTGCGCCCCGCGATTGCGTTGCGGCCGGCGCAGGTCAGGCAGGCCCGCCATTTGCGTCGCCTTGGGGCCGAACCCGAACAGATCGCAACCGCGCTCGGCGTGGCTACCGAGGAAATCGAGAAGGCGCTGGTGCAAATGCGCTCCCGCCGACCGGAAACCACGCGCGGAACCCTCAACGTGACGCTTGCCGCACATCAGCTTTTCCTGAGCGAGCGCATCGGCGACGAACCGCTCTGGAAGACCGTGGACCGCGTTATCGACGAACTGCTGCGGCTGAGGGGCGAGAAGGCTCCACCCGGGCCGACCCCACCGCCACGTCGGCGGACGGGTTCGCAGGTGCCGGCGGACCAGTTGTCGCTCCTGCCGAACACCTAGGAGAGCCTGGGCAACATCGCCTCGATGTGCACGTAATCGCCTACTTGGTCAGCGGAGAAGCTTCACACGACCAACCAAGCAATTGGCGTAAGACAAAAATCGAGCAAACAGGGATCACCGACATGACGCAACAGAACGCGGTTGTAGCCGTCTATGCCACCCACGATACTGCGGAGGCAGCCGTTCGAAAGGTTGCCGATAGCGGCTTCGACATGAAGAATTTCAGCATCATCGGCAAAGGCTACCATACCGAAGAAAATGTCACCGGCTTCTACAGCACCGGAGACCGGGTGAGTTTCTGGGGCCGCCGTGGCGCCTATTGGGGCGGCCTATGGGGCTTGCTGTTTGGTGGGCTCATGCTGACCATTCCCGTACTCGGGCCGGTGATGGTCCTGGGGCATCTGGCGGGGGCTGTGTTCGCCACCGTGGCGGGCGTCGCCGAAGGCGCCGTGGTGTTCGGCGGGCTGGGTGCGTTGGGCGCCGCGCTCTACAGCATCGGCATTCCCAAGCACAGCGTGCTGCAATACGAGGCGGCCTTGAAGGCTGACGGCTTCGTGTTGATGGGCCATGGAGCGCCAGACGAGATGGAGCGCGTCAAGCAACTGCTGGAGACGAGCGGCCCGACCCAGGTCGACCTGCATGTGGACTCCAAGAACCCGGCATTGCTGGCGGCCTAGCAAACCTGCGATCCGCCCGCGCGCCCGTTTGGTTCGGGCCGTCATGGCGAACCCACCCAAAGGGTTCGTCGATGACGTTGCCCGTCCAAACGCTCAAATGCCGCATCGTAGCGCGCGGGCGTTTCAGCCAAATCAACTACACCCGGGATCTGTCCCCCAGCACGTGATGGAGAACGAGCAGGGCGATCGGGTTGGAGATGATCCGGGTCTCAGTTCACCTCGATGTCGACGCGCTGCGCGAACAGCTCGCGGCGCTCGTCGAACCTGCGGCGTTGTGGTCGCCGATAGCCAAGCGAGTGCGTGACCGGCACCGTGATGCCGGTCGCGCTTTGTTTAGGCGATCAGCGACGCGGTCATGGTGATTTCGGTCTTGAGCAGCTTCGACACCGGGCAGCCCGCCTTTGCCTTGCCTGCAAGCTCCTGGAACTGTGCCTCGGTCGCACCCGGAATTTTCGCGCTAAGCGTCAGATGGACGGCCGTGATCTCGAAGCCGTCGCCCACCTTGTCCAGGGTGACCTCGGCCTTGGTCTCCATCTTCTCGGCGGTCAGGTGGGCCTCGCCGAGGATCAACGACAGCGCCATGGTGAAACAGCCGGCGTGGGCCGCACCGATAAGCTCCTCGGGGTTGGTGCCGGGCTTGCCCTCGAACCGGCTGGCGAAGCCGTACGGGTAATCCTTCATGGCGCCGCTGGCGGTGGAGATGGCACCCACACCGTCCTTTATCCCGCCGCGCCAGGCTGCGTTTCCGAACGTCTTCATGGTCGTCTCCTTGAGATGGTAGGTGGCGTCGCGTCACTCGTGACAACGCTGCCCTCGCAACGCCGCTCGCAGGTATAGCGTTCCGACCGGCGATTTCACCACGGGCGCCGCCGTCACGCCTCCACTTGTGGGTTCACGACCCGCACTGGGACGCCATCGAGCCAGGCCAATATATCCTCGACACATTGCCCGTACATGTACGACATCGCCTCACCGGACACGTAGCCGAGATGCGGCGTCAACACGGTGTTGGGTGCAGCGCGCAGCCGATGGTCCGCCGGCAGCGGCTCGATCTCATACACGTCGATGCCGGCGTGGATGTGCCGCTTCTCCAGCGCGGCGAGCAAGGCATCCTGATCCACGAGCGGCCCGCGGGAGGTGTTGATCAGCATGGCGCCCATCTTCATTTGGCCGATCTCATGTGCGCCGACGATGCCACGCGACCGGTCCGACAGCACGAGATGCACGCTCACGACATCGGCGCGGGTGAACAACCCGTCCTTGGACACCCGCTCCACGCCCACCTCTGTCGCGCGGGCGTCGGTCAGGTTCTCGCTCCAGGCGATCACGTCCATCCCGAGCGCCTTGCCGTAGCCCGCGACCGTCGCGCCTATCTTGCCGAGGCCGACCAGCCCGAGCACCTTGCTGCGCAACTCCACGCCTGGCCCGGTGCGCTCCTGGAACCGTCCCGCCCGCATCTCCGCGTCGGCCAGTGGGATCGAGCGCGCGACCGCTATCATCAGTCCAAGCGTCAGCTCCGCCGTGGCGGGCGATGGGCGCTCTCCGCTGGTGCAGCAGACCGTGATGCCGCGCGCAGTACAGGCATCGACGTCAACGGCCGCGTTCTTGGCACCCGTGAACACCAGCAGGCGAAGATCCTTCAGGCGCGAAAGGACAGGCTCCTGGAAAGACGAGCGCTCGCGCATTGCCACGATCACGTCGAACCCAGCCAGAGCATGCGCCATGGCGTCCGGGTCTCCCAAGCTCTGCCGGAACACTTTGATCTCGGCGCGGGATCTCAGCGGAGACCAATCGGCCGCCGTCTCGGCGATTCCCTGCCAGTCGTCCAGTACCGCCACTTTGATCATACGCGTCGCCCTCCTGATGGTCGAAATCGTTCTGACCGTTCACAAACTCATCTGCCAGAATTCAGTCTCCAGCGCCGTGGCCGTCCTGAATGTCCTCAGCAGGTCGGGGTAGCGCGCGTGGCCGCCGCGGGCCGCGCCTGTTCGTTCCAGGCTGTCGACAGCCGCCTGCGCCAAGGTCTGATACTCCGGTCCGGCATAGGTCTCGATCCACGTCGCGTAGGGATTGCCGTCGAGTTTCGTCGCGGGGTGGGCCTTGAGCATGGTGGCGATCTCGGCATAGCCGACGATGCAGGGAGCCAGTGCCACATCGAGATCCAGCCGATCTCCGGACAGGCCGCGATCCAGCACGAAGCGGGTGTACGCCACGGTCTGCATGGCCTCGGGCGTGGCTTCCATGTCGGCCTCGCTCAATCCCCACGAGCGGCAATAGCCGACATGCAGCGGCATCTCCACATCGACAATGCCGATCATAGCCGCGCCGGCGGCGCGCAGTTCGGCAAGGCTGGAGCTTTTGTATCCGGCCAGCGCATAGGCGCGAGCAAACTGGATGAGGAACAGGTAGTCCTGAACAAGATAATTGCGGAACGCCGCCTCGGGCAGCGTGCCCGCTCCCAGGGCTCGCACGAAGGGATGCCCGACATA
Organism: Rhodospirillales bacterium; assembly: GCA_025350425.1. Lineage (GTDB taxonomy): Bacteria > Pseudomonadota > Alphaproteobacteria > Acetobacterales > Acetobacteraceae > JANXTF01. The sequence goes on along the minus strand of JANXXW010000185.1, from coordinate 4,117 downwards.
GGCGTCCCAGCCCAGACCGGCGTCACGACGCAGACGGCCAAATAGTCCGTGATCGAGCATGGTTGCGTGGGTCATGCCGTTGAGTATGCCATCGTCGCCGGCGGATTGGGAGCGACGGCAGGCCAGAACATCCACTCCGTCCCGGCGGCCCTGGAGGGCACGACCTCATGGGCGCAAGAAGCATTCGCCCTGGACGGGAGAGCGACGGGCCGTGCAAATGGAGCCAACGAAAAAGACTGAACGGAAGGACGCCATCATGCCCCTCAACAGGCGCGGTCTGCTGCAAGCCGGAGTGGCCACGGCTGCGACGGCCGCCCTTCGGATAGGCCCGGCCCATGCGGCCCAGACGATCCGGATCGGCGTGCTGACCGATCTATCCGGGCCGTTGCGGGACACCACGGGGCCGGGCAGCGTCGCGGGTGCGACCCTGGCGGCGCATGAGTTCGTGGCGCAGAACCCCGAAATCGCGGTGGAGATCATCGCGGCGGACCACCAGAACAAGCCGGATGTGGGCGTGACGATCGCCCGCGAATGGTTCGATCGCGGTGGCGTCGATGCCATTACCGACGTTGGCAACAGCGCGGTAGCGCTCGGCTGCAGCACCGTAGCGGCGGAGAAGAACCGCGTCCTGCTCGCAACCAGCCCGGGGTTGGGCGACCTGACCGGCAAGGCCTGCACGCCCAACACCGTCCATTGGACGTTCAACACCTACGCCATCGCCCACACCATCAGCGCCGCAGTCGTGGCGCGTGGCGGGCGCACCTGGTTCATCGTCGCGCCCGACTACGCCGGGGGCAGGACGTTGCGCGACACCACGACCGCGTTCGTGGAAGGCGCGGGCGGCGCGGTGATCGGGTCCGTCAACTATCCGTTCCCGGACACGCGGGATTTTTCATCGTTCCTGCTACAGGCGCAATCGAGCGGGGCGAAGGTCGTGGCGTTCGCCAATGGCGGCGAAGACATGGTCAACAGCATCAAGCAGGCCAACGAGTTCGGCCTGACCCAGTCTGGCCAGCAGATGGTGGTACTCGCCTCGAACGCGCTGTCGATCGCGCTCGCCGGGCTGGACGCCATGCAGGGCGTGATCGTGACGGAGACATTCTACTGGGACCTGAACGACCGGACGCGCTCCTTCCGCCGCCGCGTGCAGCCGTTGATGCCGGTCGGGCATTTCCCCAACAGCCTGCACGCCGGCAACTACGCGGCGGTGCTGCATTACCTCAAGGCCGTGAAGGCGATCGGCGTGGACGCAGCCAAAGCCTCCGGACGCGCGTCGGTCGCCCGCATGAAGATGATCCCGACCGATGACGACTGCTTCGGCCCCGGCGAGGTCCGGGCGGACGGCCGCGCGATCCACCCCAATTATCTGTTCCAGGCAAAGACGCCCGCCCAAAGCAAGGGCTGGGACGACGTGCTGAACCTGCTGGCCACCACACCCACCGCCGACGCGTTCCAGCAATTGTCGGAATCCGCCTGCCCGCTGGTAAGGACCTAAACCCATGCCGCTGCACCCCCAGATCCAGGCCATGATCGAGGCCGCCGCAAGCCTGCCGCGCCTCGAGACGATGAGCGTGGCGGCAGCCCGGCAGCGTTACGAGGCGGTCGTGGTCAATCAACCGGTGCCTCGGAGCGTCGGCGAGGTCGCGGACCGGACGATCGAGGGGCCGGGCGGTCCCCTGCGCCTGCGCGTCTATCGCCCGCTCGACGCCCCGGCCGGGCCGCTCCCGCTCCTGGTGTTCTTCCACGGCAGCGGCTTCGTGCTGTGCAGCCTGGAGACGCATGATGGCATGTGTCGCAACCTGTGCGCCGGGTCGGGTTATGTCGTCGTGTCGGTCGACTACCGGTTGGCGCCCGAACACAAATTCCCGGCCGCCACGGATGATTGTCTGGCCGCGACGCGCTGGATCGGGTTGCACGCCGCCGAGTTGGAAGGCGACGCGGCACGCATTGTGGTGTGCGGCGACAGCGCCGGCGGCAATCTCGCGGCGGTGACGGCAGTGCGGGCGCGCGACGAGGGCGGCCCCGCGCTCGCCGGGCAATTGCTGATCTATCCGGTCACCGGGCACTACACGAAGCCGACCCGCTCCTGGGAGGAGAACGGCGCCGGATGCGGACTGACGCGCGAGGGCATGAGCTGGTTCCTCGACCATTACCTGCGGTCCCCGGCCGACGCGCTCAATCCACTCGTGACCCCGCTGGAAAGCGCGTCGCTGGCAGGCCTGCCGCCGGCGTTGGTCCAGGTCGCGGAATACGACCTGCTGCGCGACGAGGGCGTGGCCTATGCGGACATGCTGAAGGCGGCCGGGGTGCCTACCACACTCACCTGCTGGCCCGGCATGAACCACGGCTTCATGCAATGGGCCGGCCATGTGGACGTGGCCGGGTCAGCCATGGACGAGGCCACTCTCTGGCTACGGGCGATCGTATCGAGCTGAGGCCATGCCGGATCAAGCCGCAACCCGCGAAATGGCCTCGTTTCCGGTTCCACCCGCAAACCCGATCGCACTCCCCCGATGATCCCCAGTGTTCAGGGCGGGCGCAATACCGGCACTGGAAAGACGCCGGCTGATCCCTGTGTGGCGCGCTGAGTGGCAACTAAAATGACCCGGCATGTTTGGTTGTTCGGCGCGGCTGTCTGGACGCTGGCGGGATGCGCCACCACCATCGGCATAGTGCCCGTCGGCCCTGACACGTACGCCGTTTCGGAAATACGTTCGCCGGTCCGGGGCGGCGGCCGTGAAGCGCGCCGCGCCGTTCTTGCCGAGGCGAGCGAATTCTGTACGCGGCAAGGCCTGGTTTCCGTCCTGCTGGATCTTCGCCCCGACGGGGATCCCTTCACGCCCTATTACCCCACTGCTTTCGACGCGACGTTCCGGTGCATGCCAAGCGGAAAGAACCAATGACGGATCGGCCTTCGTCACGCGTCGCTTGGTTCAGGCGGGCGCGGAGAGGTAGGCCGCGAGAATGATAAGACCGGCGACGCCGATCGTGGCGTGAATGCCCAGCACCAGCACCGGCACGCGACGGCGGAGCAACCGCGCCAACAGCGCCATGAGACCGATTGTCAGCGCGGCCCCGGCCAACACCGCCGCGATAAGCCCGAAGCTGCCGGCGCCCGATTGCATTCCGCGCGGCGGCCCTCCCAAACCGGCCAACAGCAGGATGAAGCCGGTGAGGCCGAGCAGGCCGTGGGCAAGGCCGGGAAGCCAGAGCCTCCCGGCTGAAGGACGCCGCTGGAGCAGCGCAATCAGCGCGAGGCCGGCGACAACCGTGACGCCGAGAACCGCGATCGACCAGATGAGCAACAGTCCAATCTCCTTGATCCAAGATGGGCGGCCTAACCGGCCACGGTGGCCGGGGTTCTCTGCACGCCGTTGACGACGCGGTCCAGGCCCCACCTACCTTTCGCTCTGCGTGGCGTTGCCGGCGTAAGATATACGAGCAGGCCCACCATACCGAACCCGGTTGCGCCCAGGCGGCCCTCAACTCAAGAGGACCGGAGTCTCGACTTACGGCGGCCCCCGCGGCTCACGGGTCCTCATCCTGGCCACGACCTCCGCATCGGACAGGCGCGCGTCGTAGATCGATCGGGGTTCGATGGTGCGTGACACCGCCGTCGCAGTGATGACGGCCAACAGGATTGGCATGATCAGCGCCCGGTCCTGTCCCGTAAGCTCGATCATCAGGACGATGGCGGAGATGGGGCCTTGCGTCGTCGCCGCCAGCACCGCCGCCGCGCCCACGACAGCGTAGGCGCCCGATGCGTCGCCCAGCCCCAGCCACAACCACATTTGTCCCAGCGCCCCGCCCAGCAAAGCCCCCATCGCCAGCGAAGGCGTAAACAATCCACCGGGCGTGCCGCTGCCGATGCAGGCGACGGTGGCCAGCGGTTTGAGCACGAAAAGGGCCAGCAACAGGCCGGGCACCACCTGACCCATGAACGCCAAATCAGCGATGTCCTTGCCGTTGCCGAGCAGTTGCGGGAACCGTATCGACGCCACGCCCAGCAGGCCGAGCACCAGAACGGGGGCGATCAGACGGCGTCTACCTTCCGGCTTGTGGTGGTCTGCCCAGGCGATCGCGCGGACGTAGAACACCGAGGCGACACCGGCGACCG
>JANXXW010000103.1 GCA_025350425.1 Rhodospirillales bacterium | reverse complement strand
GCGGCGAACTGATGGGCTGGCGACTCACGGCGGCCACCGCCGCGATCCTCACCTTTGTGTCGTTCCTCGGCGCGATTGGGTTGGATGGCCTTTACCCCCTTGACCTGTCGCGCCTCGGCGCGGTCGGCTCCGAGGTCCTCGACCGCGAGGGCCGTGTCGTGGCGCTCCGTCCAGCGCCCGGCGGCGTGTGGCGCTTCGGGGCCACCGCTTCCGACGTGGCGCCCGTGCTGCTGGACACGCTGGTCGCCACCGAGGACCGGCATTTCTGGAGCCACCCCGGCGTTGACCCGCTCTCCCTCCTGCGCGCCGCCGCCCAGGATCTGCGTACTGGCCACATCGTCTCGGGCGGCTCCACGTTGACGATGCAGGCCGCCCGGCTGCTGGAGCCGCGTCCGCGTAACGTACGCTCGAAGCTGATTGAGATCTTCCGGGCGTTCCAGTTGGAGGCGCGCTTCTCCAAGCGCGACATACTCGGCATCTGGCTCACCCTGGCCCCCTATGGCGGCAACCTCGAAGGCGTCCGGGCCGGCGCGCTTGCCTGGTTCGGCGTCTCTCCGCGCCACCTCGAACCGGCGCAGGCCGCCCTGCTGGTCGCCATCCCGCGCCGCCCCGAGGCGCTCAGGCCCGACCGCCACGCCGATTTGGCCCGGGTGCTGCGGGACCGCATCCTGGGCGCCGATGGGGGCGACATGCCGGCTGGCCGGCTTGCCCTGCCACGCCACGCCCCGCAACAGATCGCCTCACTGCCTCATTCGCCTCGAGTCGAAACCACGCTGGACCTGCCTTTGCAGACGTCACTGGAGCGGCTGGCCGCAGAACGCATGCAAAACCTGCCGGAACGGGTATCCCTCGCGATCGTGGTGGCCGATGCCAGCTCGCGCGAAATCCGCGCCATCGTCTCGGGCGCAGCAGGTGCCGGGGGAAACATCGGCGAGGGCAGGGGAGGTTCCCTCGATCTCACGCAGGCCGTGCGCTCGCCGGGGTCGGCGCTCAAGCCCTTCATCTACGCCATGGCCTTCCAGGACGGCATCGCCGGTCCGGAAACGCTTATGGACGATACCCCGCACCGCTTCGGCTCCTACGCCCCCGAGGATTTCGACCGCGGCTTCTCGGGCAACGTCACTGCCGCCGAGGCCTTGCGCCGCTCCCTCAACGTGCCCGCCGTCACCCTGCTGGACCGCGTCGGCCCGCAGCGTTTCGCCGCCACCCTGGAGGCGGCCGGCGTCCGCCTGCGCCTGCGCCCCGGCGCCGTCGCGTCGTTGCCGCTGGCACTCGGCGGCGCCGGGATCACCTTGCGGGAACTCACCGGCCTGTACGCCGGCCTCGCGACCGGCGGCGATGCCGCCTCGTTGCACTTGGTGGCCGGCCAAGCGCCCGCCCCGGTCACGTTCCTCCAGCCCCGCTCCGCCAACACGGTGGCCGAAACGCTGGTGCAACCGTTCCCGGACGGCGGTCCCGCCGGTGTCGCCTGGAAGACCGGCACAAGCTGGGGCGGCCGGGATAGCTGGGCGCTCGGCTTCGACGCGCAGCACGTCGTGGGGATATGGATCGGGCGACCCGATGGCACGCCGATCCCCGGCGCCACCGGGCGCGGGCTCGCGCTGCCTGTGCTGTCCCGGGTCCTGGCCCTGCTCCCGTCGGCGCCGCGCCGCGCCGCAATCCTATCTCCGGCGCCGCGCGCCACCTCAGCCCGGGCCACCGATACGCTGCGCCTGCTGTTCCCGCCGCCAGGTTCGATATTGAGCGGCGACGGTCCGATCACGCTCCGCGTCATGGGTGGACAGCGCCCGCTCACCTTCATGATCGATGGCGCGCCGCTCGCCGTGGACCCGGCCCGCCGGGAGGCCTCATGGACTCCGGCGGCGCCGGGCTTCTACCGCGTTACCATCCTCGATGCCGCCGGGGCCAGCGCCGACGCGCGGGTCAGGGTGAAACAAGAACCGGGCTCACCGGCTCCGGCTGCTCCGTGACAGAATGCGGCCCAGTTGTCGGACCGTGCACGAGATCGTGGATGAACCCGAGCTTCTCGATTACCCCCGGGGACAGCACGAACGGATACAGGTCGGGTTGTCCCATGCTGCGGTTCAGGCTGTTCACCGCGAAGGTCAGCGGCAGCCACGATTCGATCAACGGCCCGAACGGCCCCGCCTCGTAGGCATCGAAGTCGATCGTGGCTCGCAACTCCTCGCCTTTGGACACCTTTGCCTGCACCCGCAGCCCGAACGCGCTGGCCGTCTCCAGCGTGTCCACGATGTGCAGGTAATGCGCCCATGTTTCCGCGAAATCCTCCCATGGGTGGCTGGTCGCGTAGGCGCTGATGAAACACACCTGCCAGTCAGCCGGCGCACCATGCTGATAATGCCGCTTCAGCGCCTCGCTGTAATCCTGGGTGTCGTCGCCGAACAGCGCCCGGCACGCCCCCAGCTTGCCGCCGTCCCGCACCAGCACGTTCCAGAAGTAATGCCCGACCTCGTGACGGAAATGCCCGAGCAGCGTGCGGTATCGTTCGCCCAGCGCCACGCGCATCCTCTCCCGCTCGGACGGGTCGGTCTCGGTCAGTGCGATGGTGATCGACCCGTTGTCATGTCCGGTCAGGACACGGGGCGCCCCTTTCTTGTCGGCCAGGAAGTCGAACTCCAGCCCATGCTCCGGGTCGTCCTCCCGGTTCTTCAACGGCAATCCCAGTCGCACCAGCGAGTAGACCATCCGATGTTTGGCAATCTCGAGCGTCTGCCATCGCGCCAGATTCTGTGGGGTGTCGAGATCGGGGATGGTGTTGTTATGTCGGCAGGCGAGGCAGAATTCGTCGGCGGACTCCACCCCGACCAGCCAGTTGCACGCCCCATGGGCCGCATTGGCGCAAAACCGGAACCGCCGCTTCTGCTCCGTCAACGGCCTGAACGCCGCCCCGTCAGGCTCCACAGCCAACACCACGTTCGTCTCCGGCAGATAGCCAAGCCGTTGCCCGCATCGCTCGCACCGCGTATTTTCGAAAAGCAACAGCTGTCCGCAGGCCTGGCAGGCATACAGCTTCATCGTCGGTGGCTCCGGGGGATCGGCCCCCCAACGCACGTATCAAGTCTGGTTTCCAACAGAACGGCACGTGGGCTGCTCATGCCAAATCGCCAAGACGCGCTGGCTCGGGCTCCTGCTTCCTCATTGCGGGCCGCCCCTTGGCGGCGTGGCAAGCCGGGAAACCCACGCAGACCATGACTATATCTGCCATCGGACCGCAGCCCCGCACGGGCGAAGTAATCCGATATCCGGGCTTCCACACCCGCATGATCGACCCGAGATGACCCATTATTTGATTTGGCCGGTCTCGGCTGACCAAACCGGACGCTCCCGTCGATATGCGTCAACACGCGCCGGTCAGGCTGTGGCCGATCCACCTACTCCCCCGACAACTCCCGCCGCCTCCGGTCCAACTCCTCCGTATAGCGCCGCAAGGCGTGCTGCTCGGTCAGTAGCCCGATCACCCGCTTGGTCTCCCGCGTGTCCACGACGGCGAGACCGTCCGACTCCGCCTGCTCGAACATCGCCACCGCCTCCTTGATCGTCATCTGCGGCAGCAACACGTCGTTCCGGTCATGCAGGATCTCGCCGATCTTCTCCGCCGTGGTGTCCTGGCTGTGCGCCTCCGCCACCTGGGCGATGCCGGCGTAGCGTCCGGCCTCGTCCACCACCACCACGCGCGACGTCGAACTCAGCGGGAAATCCCGGCGGAACGCGGCGAGCGGCAGGTCGGACCGCACGGTTCGAACCTCGCGCCGCATCATGCGGCCCACCGTCAGGTTGCGCATCCAGCCGATATCGACGGCGCTGCGGATAGCCTCGCCGCGCAGGTGGAAGCGCCAGGTCGCGAAGGAGTAGCCGAAGGTGCGGCGTACCGTGATGGCCGAGATCACCGATGTTGCCACCACCGCTACTGTCAGTGGCAGGCTGCCCGTGCTCTCCAGCGCCAGGAAGGTCATGGTCAGCGGCCCGCCCACCACCGCCACCGCCAGCCCGCTCATGCCGACCAGTGCGCACACCACGGGTGGGAGGGTCTGCAGCACGGGTAGTAATGCAATGAGGGCCGCGAACAGCTTGCCCAACAACGCGCCCAAGAACAGCGACGCAAAGAACAGCCCGCCCCGGAAGCCGGACCCGATCGAGATCGCCGAGGCCATGGCCTTGAGCACGATCAGCAGCGCGATGTGCTGCAGCGTGTAGGGCGCGTCCAGGCCGATCTGGAGTGCCGCATGGCCAGAGGATAATATCTGTGGCGAGATCAACGCCAACAACCCAATCGCGAGGCCGCCGATCGCCGGGCGTATCCAGTTCGGCACGCGGCTGCGGCGGAATAGATCCTCGGTCAGCGTCACGCCGCGCATGATGGCGATGCCGCCACCGGCGCACAGCACGCCGAGCACCAGGATGGGCAGGTAGTTCGCTGGCTCGATCACCGTCGGCACCCGGATGTCGAACCCGTATTCGTTGGGAATCAGGAAACGTACAATCGACACGGCGGCGATGGCCGACACCAGCACCGGGGCGAGCGTCGCGAGGGTGTAGGCGCCGATCACCAGCTCGAACGCGTAGAACGCCCCCGTCAGGGGCGCATTGAACGCGGCGGCGATCGCCCCGGCCGCGCCGCAGCCCACCAGCAGCCGGAGGTCGCCGCGCCGCACCCGGAAGCTGCGTCCAAGTCGCGAGGCGATGGCAGCCCCGATCTGCGTG
>JANXXW010000088.1 GCA_025350425.1 Rhodospirillales bacterium | reverse complement strand
GTAGCTTATCCGTCCAGCCAGAGGCCGAGCTAGCCCGGACGCTGGACCTGCTCGTTCGCGCGCGCATCGGCGTGGTCAGCCTGCCCATGTGCAATCTGTTCCTGCAAGACCGGGCCGCTTCCCGCACGCCGCGCTTGCGGGGCGTGACCGTAATCCAGGAACTGGCGGCGCATGGCATTCCCGTCGCCGTCGCCAGCGACAACACACGTGATCCCTTTTACGCCTATGGCGACCACGACTTGCTGGAAGTCTACCGCGAGGCCGTCCGCATCGCCCATCTCGACCGCCCGTTCGGTGTCTGGGCGAATCTCGTGACCCGCGTGCCCGCCGAACTCATGGGTGTCGAAGCGGGGTGCATCGCAGTCGGCGCGCCTGCCGACCTCAGCATCTTCCACGCCCGTGAAGCCACCGAACTCCTATCGCGCCCCCATAGCGACCGCATCGTGCTGCGCGCGGGCAAGCCGATCGACACCACGCCGCCTGACTACGCAGAATTGGATATTACTTCAGCAAGGTCATGAGGCCATGGCTGAATAAGCGGAGCGTCACCGACCGCTCGCGCGACCTTCAATCTGAGTTTTATCCATGTAATGTTTCGATCCGCATACTATTGACGCAGCAAAACGAGAAGATTAGCGTTTCGTGTGCTTCAACACAGGGAACCTCGGTCGTGTCAAAAACGCCAGAGCTTAAAGACAATAAAACTGAAGCCAAAGAAGCCGATCGCCATGCAATCGCAGCCCCTTCGGTCGATCGCGCCAGGTGGGCACGGTCACTGACAACGCAACGCGTGTCTGACCTGTTCAAGACACTGCCAGGTCTGGACGGACACTGGACACAACTGCAAGGTGAAGTGAACCGTGGCAACAATAACTTCGTCGTTAATAGCAAGACCGATGACGAAGGGAAAAAGTTGATCAAGTTCATCGGAGATGCCGTGGTCGCTGCAGCAAAGGCGGCTAAATTCGACTTTCCACAGCATGATTTGAAGTTCACGAACGACATGGGCTGGCTAAAAATTAGCCGTGCCAATGGACAGGTCGTTATTAAGTCGCGGCCTTAACCGGGCATTCACGCCAGCAAGCATGATTTTTTGAAATACGCTAATCCTCGCCGCCACTGAGGAAGGTGGAAAGGCCGGAGTCACGAGCCTTGATTGACACCCTGTAGTGTTTGTCAGTCCGCAAACAGCGTAATCGCGACGTGGTGGCCGTTCGAGTAGTTGAAACCGTCCACCTCGCCCACGACCCGGGAAGCCATGTGGTTCGCGGCGTTGAAAGCCGCGAGGTCGCGCGATTCCACGGCAACCACGCGACCCGGTCCATCCGCCAGGAACTGCGCACCGGCGGCCCCCCCCGACAGCAGCAGCGTCGAGGTGCCGGCGAGGAACGGAAGGCTCGGTTCGGCGAACCCAACCGTGGCGAGCGGCGCATCGGGGCTGATTGCGTCGCGGATCGCAGCGATGCGGGGCGCGATCCATAACGGGCTGTCATGCGCGACGTCGATACCGAGTACTCCCCAGATCACCAGGGGCATACAGGCCAGGGCCGCAAGGCATCGTTCCAGCTTGCCGGTGGCCCTGGCCGTCCGCCAGACCAGCAGGACCATCGCGGCCAAGGCCGGGATACCGAGCAACAGCGTCCAGGACCATTCGGGGCGCGCGACGAACGGCAGGATCGCGGCCCCCAGGCCCAGCACGACAGCAGCGACGCCGAACAAGGCCCAGACCGGGACGCTGAACCATTTTGGCGGCGCCCGCGTGGCGCTCACCGCCCAGGTGGCGCCGAGCACGCACAGCGCCGGCATCAACGGCAGCGTGTAATGCGGCAGCTTGGTGGGCACCGCCTCGAACACCAGCCATGCCGGGATGATCCAGGCCAGGATAAACCGGGTCGCCGGTTCCCGCCGTCGCGCCCAGGCGGCAGGCATTCCCAGGATCACGGCGGGGGCCACCGGGAACAACGTCAGAAATATCATGATGAGGTGGTAGCCCGGCGGCGCGCCGTGCGCGTCGTCGCCGCCCGCCAGCTTGGCACCGAGATCGCCGCCGACGGCATCGCGGAAGAACTGGCCGTGCGTCGCGATGCCGATCGCCACGAACCAAGGCAGCACCACCACCAGCATCAGCGGCAATCCCCAGCGCGCGCGCAGGCAGCGCA
>JANXXW010000068.1 GCA_025350425.1 Rhodospirillales bacterium | reverse complement strand
GTCATCACGGTTAAGCGGGTGCATTGCCAGCAGTGACCAGCCAGTTGGCAATTCAACTGTCCAGAAGCTGACGAACTTGATCAGGTTGTCCTCGCCGAACGGCGTGCCAGAGACCTGGGCGGCGGCATGGAAGTTGATTGGCGCCCGCGGCTGCCCGGAGAGGCTCGGGGCCGGCGCGTCCCAGTTCCAGCCAAACACGCCGTCCGCATACCGGACGTCGCAGGGCAACAGAAACACGAAGCCGGTTCGCATCGCGTCCACGAAGGGCGGACACTGCTTCACGGTCCGGATTTCGGCCGCATCGTGCATGGCGGAGGCGGCCGTCATCGGCATTACTTTCAGCCAATCGGGCAATGTCTGCCGCGCCAGCAAGGGCCGCGGTAGCACGGCTTGCAGCGCCGGGTCACAGCGGAGGCCGATTTTCATGTCAAATTGGTCCGGGCCCGCCGCACCGCCACATCCCAGCCGCGCACGAGGTCGGACCGGGTCTCCGCCGGCATCTGCGTCTGCCAGGTGCGGTCAGCCCGGTACAGCTGGGTGAGGTCCTCGAGCGATTGGCAAAGCCCCGATTGCAGGGCGGCCAAACACGCGACGCCCAGGGCCGTTGTCTCGGCCACTGCGGCGCGTGCAACTGTCATCCCGATCACATCGGCCACGCATTGCATCAACCAAGCATTGGCCGTCATGCCGCCATCGACGCGGAGGGCCGTGGCCCTGGCAATGCCGTCTTTCCGCATGGCCCCGATGAGGTCGCGGGTTTGCAACGCCACCGCTTCCAGCGTTGCGCGGACCAGATGCGCTGCGGTGGCCTTCCGGTCAAAGCCGCAGATCAGCCCGCGGGCTGCGCTGTCCCAATGTGGCGCGCCGAGGCCGACCATTGCGGGGACCAGATAGACCCCCCCGTTATTCACGACCTGCGCCGCCATCGCCTCGCACTCGGCGGCGTCCTTGATCAGTCCGAGCCCATCTCGCAGCCACTGCACCGCGGCCCCGGTCATGAAGATACTGCCCTCCAGCGCGTAGGTCGTGACGCCCTGGAGCCGGTAGCCGATCGTCGTCAGCAATCGGCTATGGGACCTGACCGGTGTGGTTCCGGTATTTGCGATGATGAAGCCGCCGGTGCCGTAGGTGCATTTCAAGTCACCCGGCGTGAAGCACGCATGGCCCACCAACGCCGCCTGCTGATCGCCTGCCATCGCCCGCACCGGAATGGCTTGGCCGAGAATACCGGGGTCGGTCGTCCCGAATTCGGACGCGTTGTCCTGCACCTGCGGCAGCAGCCCGGCTGGAACGTCAAACAGCCGCAACAGCTCAGGGTCCCATTGGTTGGAATGGATGTTGAACAAAGCTGTGCGCGCCGCATTGGTCGGGTCCGTCGCGTGTATCCGCCCACCGGTCAGCCGCCACAGCAAAAAGCAGTCGATCGTGCCAAATGCCAGCAGTCCAGCCTCAGCATCGGCCCGCGCGCCGGCATGATCTAGAATCCAACCAACCTTCGTCGCCGAAAAATACGGGTCAAGCAGCAGGCCGCTGCGGCACGTTACTTCCACCTCACATCCGGCCTCGGCCAACGCCTTGCACTGTGCCGTTGTCCGCCGGTCCTGCCATACAATGGCATTATAGACCGGACGACTGGTTTTACGGTTCCACACTACCGTGGTTTCCCGCTGATTGGTGATGCCGATGCCTACCACCCGGCCGATATTCTTGCCCAACACCTCCCGGCAAACCGCCACCGTGGCGCGCCAGATCTCTTCGGGATCATGCTCGACCCAGCCATCGGCGGGGAATATTTGTGGCAGCGGGCGCTGGGCGATCGCCACCGCACGTGCCTGGGTGTCGAATAAGATAGCGCGCGTTGACGTGGTGCCTTGGTCGATCGCCAGGATCAGTTCTACCGCGTCTGGCACCATTTTCTTTCTACTGTCCTGTTACTTGACGATCCCTTCACGCGCGGAATGGGTGGGAGTGACGCCACACGGGGGTGGGGGGACACTCCCAGTGTCCCTACGTGGGCAGGCTCTGCTTCCAGGTCTGGATCAGCTTCTCGTATGCCACCGTCTCACCCTTCGGCTTTTCATTGGCAAGCTTTGGCCATGGCGCCCCGCCCTTGGCCTGCCAGATCGCAGGGTCCTGCTCCTTGTTCAGCTTGGGCGCGCACTGGCTCATGCCAGCCCGTTCGAGCCGGCCGAGAACTTTGTCCATGTCCGAGGCCAGACTGTCCATCGCCTGCTGCGCCGTCTTCTCGCCGCTGACTGCCACCGCAACGTTCTGCCAGAACAATTGCGCCAGCTTCGGATAGTCGGGCACGTTGGCACCCGTCGGCGTCCACGCGGCGCGTGCTGGGCTACGGTAGAACTCGACCAAGCCGCCTACCTTGGGGGCCAAATCGGTCATGGCCTGGCTCATGATGTCGCTCTGGCGGATCGGCGTCAGGCCCTTGATCGTCTTGCGCAGCGAGGTCGATTTACAGATGCAAAATTGTGCGTACAGCCAAGCCGCCTTGCGCCGCTCGAGCGGGACATAGTTCATGAGGGTCCATGACCCCACGTCCTGGTAGCCGTTCTGCATGCCCTCCTTCCAATAGGGACCATGCGGGCTGGGTGCCATGCGCCATTTCGGCGTGCCGTCCGCGTTCATGACCGGCAGGCTCGGATCGGTAAGCGCCTTCGTGAACGCCGAGTACCAGAAGATTTGCTGCGCGATATGACCTTGGCCCGGTACTGGGCCAGCTTCGGTGAAGGTCATACCCGCCGCTTCCGGTGGGGCGTACTTCTTTAGCCACTCCACGTATTTCGTGGTGGCGAACACAGCTGCCGGGCTGTTCACCGCCCCGCCGCGTGACTGGCTGGCGCCGACCGGATGGCAATCCTCGACCCGGATGCCCCATTCGTCCACCGGCAGCCCATTCGGCAAGCCGATATCGGCGGCACCCGCCATGGACAGCCACGCATCGGTAAAGCGCCAGCCGAGCGAGGGATCCTTCTTGCCGTAATCCATGTGGCCGTAGACCCGGACACCGTCGATTTCCTTCACGTCATTGGTGAAGAACTCGGCGATGTCTTCATAAGCGGACCAGTTGACCGGAACACCCAGCGGATAGCCGTATTTCTTTTCGAACTTTTCCTTCAAGTCCGGACGAGCAAACCAGTCCGCACGGAACCAGTACAGGTTTGCAAATTGCTGATCCGGGATCTGATACATTTTGCCGTCTGGCGCGGTGACGAAGCTCTTGCCAATGAAATCGTTGACATCGAGCGTCGGCAGCGTGACCTCTTTGCCTTCACCGACCATGAAGTCCGAGAGGATAGTAGTCACGCCGTAACGGAAATGCGTTCCGATATGATCGCTGTCGTTGTCGTACATGTCATAGATCGGCTTACCCGACTGCATTTCGGTCTGCAGCTTTTCGACCAGATCACCCTCTTTGATGTAGTCTGAGGTCACCTTGATCCCGGTGATCTCGCTGAAGGCCTTTGCCATGACCTGCGACTCATAGATGTGCGTATCGAGGATCTCGGTGCACACGTGAATTTCCATACCCTGATAGGGCTTGGCGGCATCGATGAAGAACTGCATCTCCTTCATCTGCTGGTCTTTGCTGAGTGTGGAGGGCTGGAACTCGTTATCGATCCAGCGCTGGGCTGCAGCCAGACCGGTAGACTGGGCTTGGGCGGACTTGAGTGATGACGTAATAGCAACCGTCGCAACCGCCGCAGTCCCCATAAGGGCATTCCTGCGACTCATTTCGAATTTTTGCATTAGCGTTTCCTCTTTGCATCTCCATTCGGGAAGCGAGGCGGCGTGGAGAATTCACCGTCTCGAACTTTTCGCGCGCGATTGTCAGCCGGTTATCCGAACCGGCCGATCGCCAGGATCACAATCACACCGATGCCTAGCGCATACCACTGGCTTCCATTGGTCAGACCCAGCCAAGCAAGCTGAATAAACGCCGTGGTAAGCAAGCCGATGAATAGCCGGTCCCCGCGTGTCGTCACCAGCGGCAGCAGACCGCGACGCGGCACGCAAGGGGACAGCGCTTCCCAGCCTGTCATGCCCGCAACGAGCGTGGCCATCACTATGAAGAAGACTGCCGTCACGGGGGTCCAGGCCATCCAGCTCACGAGCGTTTCCCCTAGACCCGACCAAGGGCGAAGCCCTTGGCGATGTTGTTACGAATGAACCAGATCACGATGGCGCCAGGCACGATGGTGAGAACGCCCGAGGCCGCCAGCAGGCCGAAATCCAGCCCGGTGGCGCTCTCCGTCCGCGTCATGATCGAGACGATGGGCTTTGCGTCCGTTGAAGTCAGATTGCTCGCCATCAGCAACTCGACCCACGAGAACATGAAGCAGAAGAAAGCCGTGACGCCGACCCCGGCACGGATCAGCGGCAGAAAGATGAACATGAAGAAGCGTGGGAAGCTATAGCCATCAAGCGCCGCGGTCTCATCGATCTCACGCGGGATGCCAGACATGAAGCCCTCCAGGATCCAGACCGCGAGCGGTACGTTGAACAGGCAATGCGCTAACGCTACGGCCAACGGTGTATCGAACAGACCGATCGATTGGTAGAACTGGTAAAATGGCAGCAGAAACACTGCCGGCGGGGACATGCGGTTGGTCAACAACCAGAAGAACACCTGCTTGTCGCCCAAGAACCGGTAGCGGGAGAACGCATAGGCGGCCGGCAGTGCTACGCCGACCGAAATGACCACGTTTAGCACTACGAACTCAATCGAATGCCAGTAGGTGATATACCAGGTTCGGTCACGGAAGATGTGCAGATAATTCTCGAAAGTCGGGTGACGGGGGATGATTTCGAGACGTGTCAAGATATCAGGGGTGAGGCGGACCGACATGTTGATGAGCCAATAGATGGGCAGCATCAGTAGGGAGAAATACACCAGTGGGATGAGGCGGCGGGCCCAGCCGGGCTTATCGTTCATGCGCCTTCTCCGGCATGGGGGGTGTCTTTCGGATCCTGCGCGGCCAAGGCGGTGTAGAACAGCCATGAGAACAATAAGATAATCAGAAAGTAGATCAGCGAGAACGCGGCTGCCGGCCCCACGTCGAACTGGCCGATCGCGAGCTTGGTCAAGAACTGGCTCAGAAACGTGGTCGTGTCGCCAGGTCCACCGCCGGTCAGCACTAATGGTTCGGTGTAGATTACGAAGCTGTCCATGAAGCGAAGTAGGATAGCGATGGTCAGCACGCCACGTAGCTTCGGCAGTTGAACGAAACGAAATACCGACCAAGTGCTGGCGCCATCGACAGCGGCGGCCTGATAGAAGGCGTCCGGAATGGCGCGCAGGCCAGCATAGCACAGCAGCACCACCAGCGGCGTCCAGTGCCAGACATCCAGCAACAGCAGAGTGAACCAAGCATCATTGGGTACGAGCGCGTAGTTATACGGGATACCCAGGACGGTATTCATGAAATACCCACCGAGCCCGACATCGGCACGGCCGAAAATCTGCCAGATGGTCCCGACCACGTTCCATGGAATGAGCAGTGGCATGCCCAGCAGCACCAGGGCCGCAGATGCCGCGAAACCCCGGCGCGGCATCACCAGGGCAAGCCCCAGGCCCAGCGGGATTTCTATGATCAGCACGCAACTGGAAAAGATCAGTTGGCGCAGCAGGGCGCGTTGCAGATTGGGGTCACCCAAGGTATCCCGAAACCACTCATCGCCGACAAACACCCGCCGCGTCGGCCCCAAGATGTCCTGCACCGAGTAGTTGACGACCGTCATCAATGGAATAATCGCGGTGAACAGCAGCACGATCATAACCGGCATGATCATGAACCATGCGGAGTGCCGGATCGGTTTCATACTACGAGCCGTCCGTCGGAATAGAGCTTGATATGCGCCTGCGGTAACCAGACGGCGAGGCGAACCCCTGGCGCCACACCGATCTCAGGCTCAGCCTTGATGGAAATACGTGTCTCATCGAGCCGCGCATGGATCAGTTGGTGCCCGCCCAGCGGCTCTACTTCCTCTACCGAGACGTGGAGGAGGGCGGCATCGCCCGGATCAAACAGGCTCACGAATTCGGGCCTAATGCCCAGTGTCATCTCGCCCGCCCGTGATCCGGCAATCCGCTCCGGTGGGAGCGCCACCCGCTGCGTGCCGATCATCGCTGCACTGCCATCCATCTTGCAAGGCATCAGGTTCATGCCCGGACTACCGATAAAATGGCCGACGAAGACGTGCTGCGGATTTTCGAATAATTCCTGCGGAGTACCCTGCTGGAGCACCGCGCCACGATCCATGACCACGACGCGATCGGCGAAGGTCAACGCCTCTGTCTGGTCATGCGTGACGTAGATCAGGGTCACTTCCAGCTCATGATGGATCTGCTTCAGCTTGCGCCGGAGCTGCCATTTCAGCGCCGGGTCAATCACCGTCAGTGGCTCATCGAATAGGATGGCGGCGACATCGGTCCGCACGAGCCCGCGGCCCATGGAGATACGCTGCTTGGTATCGGCAGTGAGTCCAGAAGCACGATTCTTTAGATCTCCGGTCAAGTCGAGAATGGCCGCGACCTGGTCTACACGCTTGCGTGTAGCGCTGGCCCCCACGCCGCGGTTCCGCAGCGGAAAGGCAAGATTCTCATATACCGTCATGGTGTCGTAGATGACTGGAAACTGGAACACCTGAGCAATGTTGCGGCTGCGCGTGTCGGTATCGGTCACATCCACATCGTCGAACAGTAGCCGTCCATGCGAGGGGCGCACGAGGCCAGACAGGATGTTCAGCAGCGTGCTTTTACCAGACCCGGATGGACCGAGCAGCGCATAGGCGCCGCCGTCATCCCAAGTCAAATCCAGCTGCTGCAGTGCGAAATCCGCAGGCTTTACTGGGTTTGGAATGTAGCTGTGGGCAATATCATGTAGCCGAATGCGTGCCATGGCGGGCCTCCCCTGGCTGCAATACGTGGAACCGTGGCGCGCGCGCGAGCGAACCGGATGCGCCGAACGCATAGAGCCGGTCCGGGTCGAAATGGAACATAGCGGAAGAACCGATGGCGGCGTTATGCACGCCTTCCGCCTGCAGCAGCACCGGGAGGGCGCCATACTGGCCGTGCAGTAGGGTCTCGGACCCGTTGATTTCAGCCAGGTCGATCAGCACCGGGAGCGCGCATAAGCCGGAGCCGGGTCTCAGCGTCAAATGCGCCGAATGTAGGCCGAAAGTGTAGCGGCCCGCTGGAAGGTCACTGAACTCTGCCGGGCGCGGCAGCTCGGCGCCGCCGTCCAGGCGAAGAAGAGACGCTTCGATCATGCCGGGGAAGAAGTTCATTGGTGGATCGCTGATCAGCCGCGCCGTCTCAAGGTCAAGCGGGGCCCGATAGACATCCAGCGCCAAGCCTTCCTGAAGCACCCGCCCTTCCCGCATCACGCAGACCCGCCCACCCAGCATCAGCGCCTCCTGCGGCTCCGTTGTGGCGTAGACCACAATCCGGTCTCCCCCGCGGAACAGCGCCTTCATCTCCGCGCGCAAATCTTCGCGCAGCTTGTAGTCGAGGTTAACGAGCGGCTCATCAAGCAGCAGCAGGCGACTATCTTTCAGCATGGCTCGCGCCAGGGCGCATCGCTGTTGTTGCCCACCGGACAATTCGGCCGGCAGGCGCTGCAGATAAGGGGTGAGCCCAAGCCGCTCCGCCATGTCCCGCACCAGCTTATCCCGCTGCTTCTTATCGTGCTGCCCGGCGACCACCAGGGGGGAGGCGATGTTCTTATAAACAGTGAAATTTGGGTAGTTGATGAACTGTTGATACACCATGGACACGCTGCGCTTGCGCACATCCACGCGGGTTACATCGGCGCTGTCTTGCAGGATCCGCCCAGTGCTGGGCGTATCGAGCCCCGCCATGAGCCGCATGAGTGACGTCTTTCCCGCCCGGATGGGCCCCAGCAGGGTCAGCAGCGTGCCGGACTCCACCGTCAGGTTCAGTCCATGGAGGATCTGCTCCGTGCCCGCTACCCGGCTGATATTTTCCAGCACCAAGCTCATGACACAGCTTCCATCCGGTGGCCCAGCGCGTCATCCAGGGCGGCTGCCGTGCTTGGCGGGGCATGCAAGCCGAGTTTGGAACGCCGCCACAGAATGTCCTCCGCCGTCACGGCCCATTCCTGGCTGACCAGGTAATCCACCTCACGCTGATGCAATGCGCTGCCGAAATCCCGGCCGAGATCGGCCATTCCGGTGCAGCCAGCAAGCATCATGTCCACCTTGGTGCCATAAGAGTGCGCCAGGCGGAGCGACAGGGAAGCAGGCAGGAAAGCGAAGCGCTGCCGCAGCCCAACCAGGAACGCGTCGAAATCGCTATCCGGCATGTCGCCACCCGGCAAGGGCGCCGTGGCCGTCCAGGCCGGGCCGGCGTGCGGCAAATGCGGCGCGAGCTTCTCCATCGCGTGCTCGGCCAGCCTACGATACGTGGTAATCTTGCCGCCAAAAATCGACAACAGCGCTGCCTGTCCGGGTGCGGCGTTGACGTCCAGCACATAGTCGCGCGTGACCGCGGAGGCGTTCTCCGCCGCGTCATCATAGAGTGGCCGCACCCCGGAATAGCTCCAGGTAATTTCTGCCTCCGTCATCTGCCGCCGGAAATGGCGGTTGACGACATCGAGCAGATACGCTGTCTCGGGCGCATCGATCTTGACGTTCTGCACGTCGCCTTCGAACGGCACATCGGTCGTACCGACCAGGGTATATTCTTTCTCATACGGGATGGCGAAGAC
>JANXXW010000032.1 GCA_025350425.1 Rhodospirillales bacterium | reverse complement strand
CGCGCCATTGAGCAGTGCTTTGCGACCGGTCAGTTCCTCGCGGTCACCGATCATCGTCTCTTGGCTCTCAGAGTCGTCCACCAGCCAATCCTGCCATTCGCCTTCGCTATCGGCGCGGACCGGGGCGTTCAGGCTATGATCCGGAGCCGAAAGGCGACGGTTCATGCTCACCACATCCTGCTCTGGCACGGCGAGAACATGGGCAATCTTGGCCACCTGCTCGGGCTGAAGATCACCATCATCAATGGCCTGCATCTGGCCCTTGAGCCGGCGGAGATTGAAAAATAGCTTCTTCTGCGCCGCGGTGGTGCCCATCTTCACGAGTGACCAACTATGCAGGATGTATTCTTGAATCGCAGCTCTGATCCACCACATTGCGTAGGTAGCAAGACGAAACCCACGCTCTGGGTCGAAACGCTTCACGGCCTGCATCATACCAACGTTGCCTTCGCTGATTAGCTCGCCTACCGGCAAACCATAGCCGCGATAGCCCATCGCAATCTTGGCGACGAGACGAAGGTGGGACGTGACTAGCTTGTGTGCGGCTGCCATGTCCTCATGGTCGCGCCAACGTTTGGAGAGTGCCAGTTCCTCTTCGGGAGCTAGCATGGGAAACTTGCGAATATCCTGAAGGT
This sequence comes from Rhodospirillales bacterium, assembly GCA_025350425.1. Taxonomy (GTDB): domain Bacteria; phylum Pseudomonadota; class Alphaproteobacteria; order Acetobacterales; family Acetobacteraceae; genus JANXTF01. Next base: position 1,438 of record JANXXW010000032.1, on the reverse strand, counting down.
AGCGTGTGAGGTTTCCCTCGGGTGCTACGTTAACGACGGCAGAAACCACGGCAGCATCCTTTCGACTGACCGGCAATCTTACCTACCCTTACGGCGCAGGGACTTCCGGGTTGCGCGACGATCGTTTATGGCGACTGCCGCGTCTCAGAGTTGTTATGGGTGCGAGTAACGTTCGATACGCCCCGTCGGTTTGCCCCATCATGGCGGCGGACGAACGGACGAACGGTTCGGAGCAACACCTCTCTCCGGACAAGTCACGTTATAGCCCAACGGCAATGGCGCGTCAACAATCTGGACTACGCTAGTACGGTTAACTTTCCGTAAGCTTTAGCGTGACCATAAGCGAATGGAGGTCAGGCGGCGGCGGCGTCTCAAACGCCAGGACAACGCCGGTGCGTGGATGGACAAACCCCAGCCGTGCCGCGTGCAACGCCTGCCTGGGGAAGTCGAGCGCGGCCATCCGCATGTCCGAGGGAAGCGTTCGCGCGAGAGCTGGGATACGGCGGAGATACACGGGGTCGCCGACCAAGGGGTGGCCCCGGCTGGCGAGATGCACGCGGATCTGGTGCGTGCGGCCGGTCGCCAGCTTACATTCCAGCAATGTCGCCGCCGCATCGCGATGGCGCAGCGTGCGATAGTGCGTCAGCGCCGCCTTACCGCCACGGACCGCCACCGCCATTCGCTTGCGGTCCTTGGGATCGCGTCCGATAGCGCCCTCGATATCACCGTTCGGCGGGTTGGGCAGGCCCCAGCAAACCGCCAGATAGGCGCGATCAATGTCGCGTGCGGCGAATGCGGCCGACAGGGTGGCCAGGGCTTGTTCGGTCTTCGCCACCACCATGATGCCCGACGTGTCCTTGTCGAGCCGATGTACGATGCCCGGTCGCCGCTCGCCGCCGATGCCCGGCAGGGTGTCGCCGCAATGACCAAGCAGGGCGTTGACCAGTGTACCGGTCTCGTTGCCGGGCGCGGGATGCACCACGAGCCCGGCAGGCTTATCCAACACGATCAGGTCGGAGTCTTCGTAGAGAATGGGGAACGGAATCGTCTCTGGGCCGGGCTGCGCGGCCACGATATCGGGTGGCTGAACGGTATAGCGCGCGCCATCGCGGGTGGCCTCGGCGGGATCGGTGAGCGGCGCGCCGTCGCGGTGGACACGGCCGCCCTCGATCAACGACTTAATGCGGCTGCGGGACAGCGACTCGAAGCTGCGCGCGAGAAATCGGTCGATGCGCTCGCCAGCATCGGCCTCGGTTGCACAGGCGCTCAATTCATCGGACATAAACAGCAATAGCGCGGCGCGAGCCGCGTGGGGAGGCCCTATGGCGGTCCCCATGGAGGAACTGGCCGATGCGCGCGTTGAAGGTTGCAGTGATCGTGATGGGGGTGATGATCGTCCTGGGCGTGGTCGGTCTTGGGTTCGCGCTGACCCGCGTGG
>JANXXW010000020.1 GCA_025350425.1 Rhodospirillales bacterium | reverse complement strand
CGCAGATTGATGTCCATATCGCTGAACATCGCGTCGAACACGGCCTGGGCAAGCGCTGGCCCCGGTGCCGGAAGCCGGCGCAGGGCGCGGATCAACAAGGCCACATGCACGCCGACGAGGTCGAACCGCCCATCCAGCGTGTCAGGCACGCCGAGTTCCTCATAGAACATCGGCGCGCGCGCCGCCGCGACGGCCGCACCGTATAACTGGAAGCCGACGCGCTCGTGTCGGCGGTGCCGCAGTAATCCAAGGAACGCCATACACCCTCTCGACGGCCACACCGGGCCAATTGACACGCGCGATTTGGCGTGAGACCCCGGCCCGATCAGGCTCAAGGCGCGACGCTTCGCTGATTTCGGCCGTAAAGACGCGGCATCGCTGTCGCGCCAGTCACTTGCCTGGTCATATTCGGAGTCGCCTATGCACCCTCGTTCCGTTCTCCACCAGACCCGCCGCATCGCGACGGCGGCCCTCGTGCTGGCGCTTGGCGCGTGCAGCGTGCCGGAATTCATGTCGTTCGATCCCCAAACGCGCGGCAACATGGTGGATGCGGAGCAACTGAAGGAACTGGTGCCGGGCACCTCCAGCCGCGCTGACGTGACCTCGCTGCTTGGATCGCCCACGGCGAAGGCAACGTTCGACGACAACACCTGGATCTACATCGCCGAGATCACGCGCCCGGTGATCGGCGGGACGTTGGAAGTGGACCACCAACATGTGGTGGTGGTGTCGTTCAATCAGGCCGGCATCGTGCGCAACATCGAAACCAAGACGAAGGCGGATGCCAAGCCGGTTCAGGTGGTCTCCCGCACCACGCCCTCGCCGGGCAGCGATGCGTCGATATTGCAGCAGTTGCTCGGCAACGTCGGCAAGTTCAGCCCGGTAGCCCCCACAAGCAGCGGCGGCGGCGGCGCTCCGGCAGGCGGGGTCGGCAGCAGCGGCGCCGCGTTCGGGCGTTAGAACCCCGAATCAGGCCAGCGACGCCCGCCGGCCATGGCGGGCGCGGTGCCATAGCACCAGGCTCAGCGCAACCAGGATCGGCGGCACCACGGCGGCATTCAGCACGAACCATCCGGCCCCTGCGTGCAGCGCGCCGGAGGTGAAGCTGGTCATCGCGACCGTGCCGAACACGATGAAATCGTTGGCCGCCTGTGCCCTCACCCGCTCCTGGGCGTTGTGGGAGGTGGAAAGCAGCGTCGTTGCGCCCACAAACATAAAGTTCCAGCCCACGCCAAGGATACACAACGCCACCACGAAATCGGTGAAGCTGGAGCCGGCCAGCGACAATGTGGCACACAGGATGGTGAGCGCGCCGCCCACGCAGATGATGCGGTGGGCGCCAAAGCGCTGGATCAGGCGGCCGGTGAAGAAGCCGGGCGCGAACATGCACAGGGCGTGCAGCCGGATGACGTCTATGCTGTCGTTCACCCCGAAGCCACACATCATCATCTGCAAGGGCGTGGACGCCATGATAAGGTTCATAGAGCCATAGCCGACCAAGCCAGCCACGGCCGCGGTGACAAAGGTGGGTCGGGCAATGATCTCCGCGATCGGCGTGGGAGAGACAACCCGCACCGGCGCCGGGGGCATCTTCACGAACGTAAGCAGCGTGGCCACCAATACCGGCAGCGCGGCCAACGACAGATAGGTGCCGAGGAACAACAGAGGCGGCGTGAGGTCCTTGGTGCGCTCGACCAGTTCGGGACCCAGGGTGGCCGCCAGCACGCCGCCGGCCATGACCAATCCGATGGCACGCGGGCGCGCGGCAGTGTCGGCCACCTCGGCGGCAGCGAAGCGGTAATGCTGGCCGATACCGAACCCGAGGCCGGTGGGGATGGAACCGAGGCAATACAGCAGGAAGTCGCCCTTCAAGATGCCAAGCGCGTAAATGCCACAGCCCACCAGCGAGCCGGCGGCACCGAGATAAAAGCCGGGCTTGCGGCCGAGCCGGGCAAAGATGATGCCCGCCGGAATGGAGGCCGCCATGGTGGAGGCCATCTGCAACGCATAGGGCAGCGTCGCTAAACCGGCGTTCGGGGCCATCGCGTGGCCCAGCAACGCGCTCATCGCCACTTGGCCGATCGAGGAAGCATTCACAAGCGCCTGGCAGAAGAACAGCAGCCAGACATTGACGTTCATGCGAAATGGCTCCACCCGCCGACGGCGAAGTCCATTGCGACGCCGTCCCGATCGAGAACCGTTACATCGGCGTCGCCCGCGAGGAAAGTGCCAATGCGCGTGATCCCCACGCCCGCGGTGCGCGCAGCGTCGCGCAGGGCGTCCTCACGGTCGGGCGGCACCGCCATCAGCAATTCGTAATCGTCCCCGCCGGTGAGGCACAGGTCGAGGCGGTCGGCCATGCGGGCCGCACCGGAGAGCGGCACGTCCCCGGCATGGATCACGGCACCGAGGCCGGACGCCCGGCAGATATGGCCAAGATCCTGTACCAGCCCGTCCGACACATCCATTACCGCGCGGGCGACACCGTGCAGCGTCAGACCGAGCCGAGGTTGCGGCAGGCGGTAGCGACCGGCCAGAAAGCCGCTGGCATCCGCCAGCCGCCCCGTGGCCGCGAGCAGCCCAAGCGCTCCGTCACCGATCGTCCCGGTCACCCATACGCCGTCGCCCTCCCGCGCGCCGTTGCGCCGTAGCGCGCAGCCGGGCGAGACGGTACCGAGTATGGTCAGCGACAGGCTGATCGGGCCAGGCGTGGATGTCGTGTCACCGCCGAGCAGGATGATGCCGAACTCGGCCTGGTCGCTCGCCAGCCCCGCCGCAAATCCGGCGAACCAGGTTTCGGGCGTGGCCTTGGGCGTCGACACCGTCATGAGATAGCCGAGCGGGAGGGCGCCCATGGCGGCGAGGTCCGAGAGGTTGGTGCGGAGCAGCTTGCGGCCGATCAGGTCAGGCGGATCATCGGGCAGGAAATGCACACCCTCCACCATCGCGTCCGCCGCGATCACCAACTCCCGTCCGAGGGGAGGCGCGAACACGGCGGCGTCGTCGGCAAGGTCTAGCGCACCGGGGCCGGCCAGGGGGCGAAAATGGCGCCCAATCCGCGCGAATTCCGTCGGGAGGTTCACCGGCTCAGGCGACGAACTCGCCCGCCCGCAACTGCCGCGCGAGCTTGTCCAGCACGCCATTGGCCATGCGCGGCTCCTCGCCGTCGAAGAAGCCGCGTGCGATATCGAGGTACTCGTTGATGACCACCTTGGCCGGCGGGCCGTCGCTCATCAGCAATTCGGTGACCCCGGCGCGCATGACCGCCCGCAGCACCGGGTCGATCCGGGCCAGCGGCCAATCGGCTGACAGCGTCTCGGCCAGCAGCGCGTCCACGCGGTCCTGCTGCTGGATCGCCTCGCGCACAATACGAGAGAACAGCGGCACCTGGGCATCCGGAACGCGCCCATCCTCGAAGCCGCCCGTCCCGGGTAACTCGCCGAGGCGGTGGCGCACGAACTCGTCGATGACCGTCTCTGGGCTGGTCTGCGCCTGCTCGCTCTGGAACAGCGCCTGCACAGCGGCGAAGCGGGACGCGGTGCGGGCGCGCGCCTTGGGCTGGACTGCCACTACACGGCTCCCAGGAAGCGCGCAGCGTTCAGTTGCACGAGCGCCGCGACCGCCGCCTCGGCCCCCTTGTTATGCCCGTCGGCACCCGACCGCGCGGTTGCCTGCGCCTCGGTATGGACCGTGAGCAGGCCGTTGCCGAGGCACAGCCCCAGGTCGAGCGCCACGCGAGTGAGGCCAGCCATCGCCTCACGGCAGACATGATCGTAATGGTCGGTTTCCCCGCGGATCACGCAGCCGAGCGCCACGTAGGCGTCGTAATGGACCCGACCGCGGGCGGCGAAGCGAATGGCCGTGGCGAGTTCGAGGGCGCCGGATATATCCAGCACGTCGAACGCGGCCCCGGATTCATTGAGGAGGCGCGCCGCGCCATCGCGCAAACCGTCGATGATCGCCACGTAATAGGGCGCGCGCACGATCAGCACACGCGGCCTGGAGCCTTGCACGGGCGGCGCCGATGGCAACGGCGCGTCGGCAGTACTCATTCCGTGATCGGCCGCTGATCGGTGATGGTCAGGCCGTAGCCTTCGAGGCCGATGATGGTGCGATGCGTGTTGGAAAGCAGCACCAGATCCTTCACTCCGAGATCGAGCAGTATTTGCGCGCCGACGCCGTAATCGCGCAACTCGGTGTACGGATGCGGTGCCCCGGTCAGCAGCCGCACGCGCTCAGACAAAGCGTGCGGCGCAGTCTCGCGCAGGATCACCAGCGCACCACGACCCTCAGCCGCGATCATCCGCATGGCGCTGTGCAGGCTGGACCGGCTGCCGCCCAGAATATCGTTTACCAGATCGCCTGCCTGCATCCGGACCAGCGGGGGCTCGCCGCCATGGAGGTCGCCCTTCACCAGCACGAAATGCTCGGCGTATTCGATCGTGTTGGCATAGACCAATACCTTCCACTCACCGCCAATCTCATGCTGGATAACGCTCTCCTCGACCAGCTTGACCAAGCGCTCGGTGCGGCGGCGATGGGCGATGAGATCGGCGATTGTGCCCAGCTTCAGGCCGTGGTGCTGGGCGAACGAGCAGAGTTCCGGTAGGCGCGCCATGCTGCCGTCGTCGCTCATGATCTCGCAGATCACGCCGGCCGGGTTGAGCCCCGCGAGCCGCGCGATATCCACCGCCGCCTCGGTATGGCCGGCGCGGATCAGGGTGCCGCCCTCGCGTGCCACCAGCGGAAAAATGTGGCCGGGTGTCACAATATCGTCGCGGTTGCATTCGGGGTTCACGGCGACCGCGATGGTATGGGCGCGGTCATGCGCGGAAATGCCGGTGGTGACCCCTTCCTGCGCCTCGATCGAGACGGTGAACGCGGTCTCGTGGCGCGCGCGGTTCGACCGGCTCATCAGCGGCAGTCCGAGCTTTTCGACCCGTTGCTGGCTGAGGGCGAGGCATATCAGGCCGCGGGCGTGGCGCGCCATGAAGTTGATGGCGTCCGGTGTCGCGAATTGCGCGGGAATCACCAGGTCGCCCTCGTTCTCGCGATCCTCGTCATCCACCAGGATGAACATGCGGCCGGACCGCGCCTCCTCGATCAAATCCTCGGCGGAGGAGAGATATTCCGACAGGCTGCGCGTGAGGGTCATTTATACTCCGAGAGACGAGCGACATAGCGCGCGACGGTATCGATTTCGATGTTGACGGGATCGCCGGGCTTCATGAACGAAAACACTGTGTTCAGGGAAGTGTGAGGGATAATATTTACCCCGAATGTCGCACCCTGCACCTCGTTCACCGTGAGCGACACCCCATCCACGGCAACGCTGCCCTTTGGCGCGATGAACCGGGCCAGCGCGTCCGGAACGCGGAATAGCCAGCGCGCCGAGCCGTTCTCGGGCGTGATGGAAAGGGTCTCTCCAACGCCGTCCACATGCCCCGCGACGATATGGCCGCCCAGTTCGTCGCCGACGCGCAACGGCCGTTCGAGGTTGACGCGATTGCCAACGGTCCAGGTGCCCAGTTTGGTCTTGGACAGCGTCTCGGCCGAGGCATCGACGGCGAACCAGTCCGGCCCAACCTCGACCGCCGTGAGACAGCAGCCAGAGCAGGCGATGGAGGCGCCCAGCGCGATGGAGGCGGTATCCGGCCAGGGGGTCGCGATGACCAGCCGCATGTCCCGCCCAGAGCCGAGCGGCACGATGGCGCTGACGGTGCCGACCGCCGTGACTATGCCGGTGAACATGCCATTCTCCTGAATTCACTTAACGTGTCGTCTCCCACGATGTTGGTGGCAACCCGCTCGAACCTAGGCATCGACGCCAGCGCGCCAATCCCAAAGGCCTGCGCCGCCGGCCATCCGTCGCCGCCCATCACGGCCGGCGCGTGAAACCAAGCGATGCGGTCCACGAGGTCGGCGCGGAGTAAGGCGGCGGCGATCCGCGCCCCACCCTCGACCAGCACGCGCGTGATGCCGCGCGCGCCCAGCGCTTGCAGGCCGGCGGGAAGATCGACGCCCATCTCGCCGGAAGCGACCTCGATCACCTCGGCGCCCGCGCCGCGCATGCCGTCTCGTCGCTCGGACTCCGCGCCGTCGCGGCACAGGAACCAGGTCGGGCTTTGCGTGGCGGTCGCCAGGAGCTTGGCGGTCAGTGGGGTCCGGAGATGGCTGTCGGCCACCACGCGCACTGTCGCCACAGGCTTGAATCCCTCGATTCGGCAGGTCAGTTCCGGGTTGTCGGCCATCACCGTGCCGACGCCGACCATTACCGCGTCGTGCCGGCCGCGCAGGGCGTGGGCCGTCCGGCGGGCGGCGGGACCAGTGATCCACTGGCTTTCACCAGTTCGCGTGGCAATGCGGCCGTCCAGCGTCGAGGCTATCTTCAGCGTCACCATCGGCCGGCCAAGGCGCACGCGGGTAAGGAAGCCAAGATTGATCTCCTCTGCCTCGCCGACCAGCAATCCGGTCTCGACTGCGATATCGGCCGCGCGCAGCCACGCGATACCTTGCCCGTTGACCCGAGGATCGGGATCACCCAACGCCACCACCACCCGGCTCACGCCAGCCGCGACCAGAGCGTCGACGCAAGGCGGCGTGCGACCGTGATGGGCGCACGGCTCCAGCGTCACATAGGCCGTGGCGCCGCGCGCCGCCTCGCCTGCCATCGCCAATGCCACGACTTCTGCATGGGGCCGCCCACTCGGCGCGGTCGTGCCACGTCCCACCACGCGGGCGCCCCGTGTCACCACGCAGCCAACGGCGGGGTTGGGCCACGTGTTGCCAAGGCCGCGACGCGCCAGCGCCAGCGCTGCCCGCATATGATCCTGATCGTGTTGCGTGTCTGTCAACATCGTGCGGCTACGTGGGCTCACCCAGCCCGCCGAGGAAGGCCTCGAAGTCCTTCGCCTCGCGAAAGTTGCGATAGACGGAGGCGAAACGCACATACGCGACCGCGTCTACCTCACGTAGCGTCTCCATCACGAGTTCGCCGATCTGTTTGCTGGCGATGTCGGTCTCGCCCGACGCCTCCAGTTGGCGCACGATGCCGTTCACGACGCGCTCCATGCGCTCCTCGGCCACCGGCCGCTTGCGGAGCGCGATGCGGACCGAGCGCGCCAGCTTGTCGCGATCGAACGCCACCCTGCGGCCATCGGACTTCACCACTGTCAGCTCGCGCAGCTGCACCCGTTCCACCGTGGTGAAACGCTGGCCGCAACCGGCGCAGAACCGCCGGCGCCGGATCGCGGCCGCGTCCTCGGTGGGCCGGCTATCCTTCACCTGCGTGTCGTCGTGGCCACAGAACGGACAACGCATGTTGGTGGATCAGCCGGCCCGGTGCGCGGGGTAGATCGGGAAGCGCGCGCACATCGCATGGACCTTGGCACCCACCACCTGCTCGACCGCCGCATTGGTGCCGTCGTTGGAGCCGGCGAGGCCATCGAGAACCTCCCCGATCATACGGCCGACCTCCTGGAACTCGGCCACCCCGAAGCCCCGCGTGGTCGCGGCGGGGGTGCCGAGCCGAACGCCGGAGGTGATCGCAGGCTTCTCCGGGTCGGATGGGATGGCGTTCTTGTTCGCGGTCATGTGGGCGCGTTCGAGCGTGGCCTCGGCCGCCTTTCCGGTGACGCGCTTGGGCCGCAGATCGACCAGCATGAGATGCGTGTCGGTGCCGCCGGTGACGATGCTCAATCCCTGCTCGACCAGCGTGGCCGCCAAGGCCTGCGCGTTCTCGACCACCGCGCGCTGATATTCCCGGAACTCCGGCCGCAGCGCTTCTGCGAAAGCGGCAGCCTTGCCCGCGATCACGTGCATAAGCGGGCCGCCCTGCAGGCCGGGGAACACCGCGGTGTTGAACTTCTTGCCGAGATCGAGGTCGTTGGACAGAATCATGCCGCCGCGTGGCCCCCGCAACGTCTTGTGCGTGGTGGTGGTCACGACATGGGCGTGAGGCAGCGGGCTCGGGATCACCCCGCCCGCGACCAGGCCGGAGAAATGGGCCATGTCGACCATGAACAGCGCGCCGACCTCATCGGCCACCGCGCGGATGCGGGCGAAGTCGATCTTGCGGGAATAAGCCGATCCGCCGGCGATGATCAGGCGCGGCTTCTCCTCGCGTGCCAACCGCTCCAGCTGCTCGTAATCCAGCAGGCCGTCATCCGCGCGCACGCCGTACTGCACCGCGCGAAACCACTTGCCCGACAGGTTCGGCGCAGCCCCGTGCGTGAGATGACCGCCCGCGTCGAGGCTCATGCCGAGGATGGTGTCGCCGGGCTTCAGGAGGGCGAGGAACACGGCCTGATTGGCCTGCGCGCCGGAATGCGGCTGCACGTTGGCGAACTTACAGTCGAATAGCTGCTTCGCGCGGTCGATCGCGAGTTGCTCGGCGACATCGACATACACGCAGCCACCGTAATAGCGACGGCCAGGGTAGCCCTCGGCGTATTTGTTGGTGAGCACGCTGCCCTGTGCCTCGAGCACCGCGGTCGAGACGATGTTCTCGCTGGCAATCAGCTCGATGCCGTCCTGCTGGCGCGCCAGTTCGTGACCGATCGCCTCTGCCAGCACGGGATCGGTTTCGGCCAGCGAGGCGCCGAAGAAGCGCGAGAGGCTGGCAACAGGCGTTTGCTGGTTCATAAAGGTCTGATCCTGGCCGAGTTGTAAGGATGGGTGTCTATCATGTGCCCTGCCTATCTGGCCACGCCGGGCATAGCAGCCCAGGATGGCGTGATTTTTTTTTCGGGGAGCGACCCTTGCGTGTTCTCATTCTCGGCGCCGGCGGCATCGGTGGTTATTACGGTGGCAGAATGACTGCAGCTGGCGTGGATGTCACTTTTCTGGTCCGCGCCCGGCGCGCAGAGGCGCTGGCACGCGATGGACTGGTCGTTCGCAGTCCCGTCGGCGATCTCGAAATCGCGGTGAAGACCGTGCGACGCGAGACGGCGACGCCTGGCTACGACGCGATCCTGCTGAGCTGCAAGTCCTACGACCTCGAAGACGCGATCGAGAGCATCCGCCCGGCCGCTTCCGGTGCGCTGATTATCCCCATGCTGAACGGCATACGGCATCTCGACACGCTCGACGCCGCGTTTGGGGCGGACCACGTGGCGGGCGGCGTGGCGATGATCGGCGTCGATATGGAGGCGGACGGCACGATCCGCCATCTCGCTCGAGGCCACGGCCTTACCTACGGCGAGCGCAACGCCGGGCAGGCGCCGGTGTGCGCGGCGCTG
>JANXXW010000591.1 GCA_025350425.1 Rhodospirillales bacterium | reverse complement strand
CGTGGGCAGCATCGCCTATCCGTTCCCGGGTACCACGGACTTCTCCTCGTTGCTGCTTCAGGCGCAATCCAGTGGCGCCAAGATCCTCGGGCTCGCCAATGCCGGCACCGACACCATCAACTCAATCAAACAGGCCAATGAGTTCGGCCTGACGATGAAGATTGCGGGATTGCTGCTGTTCATCAGCGACGTGCATTCCCTGGGCCTCCAGGTCGCCCAGGGTATCAATGTCACCGATAGCTTCTACTGGGACATGAATGACCGCACGCGCGCCTTCTCCGAGCGGCTGCGTCCGAAAGCACCTGGCGTGCGGCCGACAATGGTCCATGCCGGCGTATATTCTGGCACGCTGCATTACCTGAAAGTCGCCGCCCAGATAGGCACGGCGCAGATGAAGGCAGATGGCGCCGCCACCGTGGCGCAACTGAAGAAAATGCCCACCGACGACGATTGCTTCGGTCCGGGCAGCATCCGCGTGGACGGCCGCAAGATCCACCCCTCGTATCTTTGGGAGATCAAGAAGCCGTCCGAGAGCAAAGGTCCGTGGGATTATTATAAGGCCGTCGCCAGCACCCCAGGGGACCAGGCATTCCGACCGCTTAGCGAAAGCTCTTGCCCGCTGGTGAAGGCATGAGCGACATTGCCCGCCGCGCGCTGATCGCCAGCGCCGTGGCCCTTCCCGTGGCCGGCTTGGGCCGTCGCGCGAAGGCCCAGTCGAACACCATCCGCATCGGGGTGCTGAACGACCAGTCCGGCCCCTACCGCGACACCAGCGGCACCACCTCGGTCATATGCTGCAAGCAGGCGGTCGAGGAGTTCGGCTCCCAGGGTTTCAACGTCGAGGTCATCAGCGCCGACCACCAGAACAAACCCGACCTCGGCGCTTCCATCGCGCGTGAGTGGTACGACCGCAACGCGGTGGACATGATCCTCGACGTACCGACGTCCTCCGTGGCCCTCGCGGTGGCCGGGGTCGCGAAGGAAAAGGACAAGGTCCATATCAACACCGGCGCGGCCAGCGCCGACCTGACCGGGAAGGCCTGCGCACCCAGCATCGTGCATTGGTCGTACGACACCTACATGCTGGCAAAATCCACCGGCGGCGCGACCGTGAGGGCTGGCGGCACGACCTGGTATTTCATCACGGCCGACTATGCGTTCGGGCAGCAGTTGCAGCGCGACACGTCCAGTTTCGTGCTGGGCGCCGGCGGCAAGGTGCTCGGTTCCTCACCTTACCCTTTCCCGGGCACCACTGATTTCTCCTCGTTCCTGCTCCAGGCGCAATCGTCGGGAGCCAAGGTGCTCGGCCTCTGCAACGCGGGTGGCGACACGGTGAACAGCATCAAGCAGGCCGCCGAGTTCGGCCTGACCAAGAACGGAGCGATGAGCATCGCCGCCATGTTGATGTTCATCACTGACGTGAATGCCCTCGGCCTCGATGTGGCCCAAGGCCTGGCCCTGACCGAGAGCTACTACTGGGACTTGAACGACCGCACCCGCGCCTTCAACAACCGCGTGAAGGCAAAAACGCCGGAGAACTGGCCCAACATGATCCACGCCGGATGCTATGCCGGCACCCGCCATTTCCTCAAAGCCGTTCAGGCCATCGGTATCGCTGACGCTAAAAAGAGCGGTAAGGCGATTGTTGACAAGATGAAGACCATTCCAACCGACGATGACTGCTTTGGCATGAACATGATCCGCGAGGACGGCCTGTTTCTCTGCCCAACATACCTGTTTCAGGTGAAGAAGCCGTCCGAGAGCACTGGCAAATGGGACTACTACACCACCAAGGTCACCTCTCCCGCGAGCGAGGCCTGGAAGCCGCTTGCCGAGAGCGGCTGTGCGTTCGTGAAAGCCTGAACTCTCACCTCCCTCCATCTCTCGAGGGAGAAGTCGGGGAGGGGGGAACACCGAAGTCAAAAGCCCCACACCCCGACAATCCGCAGTCCTACCCTCACCCCAATCCTCTCCCGTAAGGGGGAGTGAGGCACTTCCCGCCACGCCCGACGGATAACCACCGCATGTTCATGATCTTCGGCTACCCCGCTCCCCTGATGTTCGGCCAGCTTCTGCTCGGCCTCATCAACGGCGCCTTCTACGCGCTGCTTTCCCTCGGGCTCGCCATCATCTTTGGCATGTTACGGATTATCAACTTCGCCCATGGCGCGCTGTTCATGTTGGGCGCGTTCGTTGCCTGGGGTCTGCTGCAATATACCGGGATGGGGTATTGGCCAGCGCTGATCGTGTCTCCCATCGTCGTCGGCGCATTCGGCGTGGTGCTGGAACGCACCATGATCCGGCACCTCTACAAGCTAGACCACCTCTACGGCCTGTTGCTCACGTTCGGGCTCGCCGAGATCATCGAGGGCCTGGCGCGAAACCAGTTTGGCAGTTCCGGGATGCCCTATGCGATCCCTGCGGCGCTTCAGGGAGCCGTCAATCTTGGTTTCATGTATCTGCCCATCTATCGCGGTTGGGTGGTCGTGGCCGCCGCGATCGTATGTTTCTTTACCTGGATCGCCATCGAGAAAACCAGCCTTGGCGCCACCCTGCGCGCCGCCACAGAGAACGCGCCTTTAGTGCAGGCCTTTGGCGTCAACGTGCCTCGCCTCATAACGCTCACCTACGCGGCGGGCGTGGCGCTTGCGGCCTTCGCGGGCGTCCTGGCGGCGCCGATCTACTCGGTGAACCCCAACATGGGTTCCAACTTCATCATCGTGGTGTTCGCGGTCGTGGTGATCGGCGGCATGGGCTCCATCCTCGGCTCGATCGTCACCGGCTTCGGCCTCGGCATCGTCGAGGGGCTGACCAAGGTGTTCTATCCCCAGGCATCGGCCACCGTGATCTTCGTTGTGATGGTGATCGTGCTGCTGGCCAGACCTGCCGGCCTGTTTGGGAAAG
>JANXXW010000566.1 GCA_025350425.1 Rhodospirillales bacterium | reverse complement strand
CGATGCCGGCCGCGTCGCACAGGCGGCAAATCTCGGCGACGCGCCAGGCACGGTGGTTGGAGACGCCGAAATGGCGGATCTTGCCCTGCCGCACGAGGTCGGCCATGGCGTGGACGATCTCGCCCAGCGGCGTGCCGTGATCCTCCTTGTGGAGGTACAGAATGTCGATGGTGTCCACCCCGAGGCGCTTGAGGCTGGCCTCGACGGCGGTGAAGGCGTAGCGGCGGGACAGACCAAGAGCGTTGGGGCCGGGGCCGGTGGGATTGGCGAGCTTGGTGGCCAAGATCCACCAGTTGCGGTGGGCGGCGATGGCGCGGCCAACAACTTCCTCCGACGCGCCTTGGTTATAGACGTCCGCCGTGTCGATGAAGTTGACGCCCTGGTCTCGCGCGCTGTCGACGATGAGCCGCGACGTGGGTTCGTCGGTCTGCTGGCCGAACATCATGGTGCCCAGGCAGAGCGGCGAGACCTTGAGGCCGCTGCGTCCTAGATTGTTATACTTCATACCTACATCCTGTATCGTTTGCCGCTGCCGAACATAGCGCGGCTGGAGTTTGTTGGCCCATGGTATCCCGCACTGAATATCGCCTGTTTCAAATCGCTGTGGGGATCGCTGGGATCGTGCCAGTGGGGGCGGGTTTGGCCGGAGTGCTGCTCGGGCCGGGCATGCTGGGGGTGAGCGACGCGCCGGCCGGGCTCGATAGTCATGTGAGATACCTATCCGGATTGCTGCTCGGCATCGGGCTCATCTTCTGGGCCATGATTCCCACCATAAATCGACGCAAAACCATCGTTCGGACGCTGACTCTGGTGGTGTTCGTGGGTGGTTTGGGGCGGCTTTTCGGGTTTTTCGAGCATGGTTTGCCGGATGCGGGGAATACTCTGGCGATCGTGATGGAGTTGGTGGTCACGCCGTTGCTGTGCGTGTGGCAGGCGCGGTTGGCCGAATGACCCCTCCCATTTGGGGCGCGCTGTTCCAAGTATCGGTAATGATCGGGATGCAGGGTTGCAGTGGCGGAATGTCGGTCTGAATACGGCGCAAGATGATTCTGAACAGGCGCTGGATGGAAAAGGTCGCGTTCCGCTCCGAATTGCACCCGGTCCCTGGGCTGGGCCTGTAACCACTTGCCAACGCACCTCGCCCGGACGATGTAACGGTCTTGCATTTCAGGACATCGCCATGTTCATCGAAACTGAGGGCACGCCCAACCCCGCCACGCTGAAGTTCCTTCCGGGACGTGACGTGATGGGCCTGTCCACCGCCGATTTCGCCTCGCCGGCCGCAGCCGAGCGTAGCCCGCTGGCAACTTCGCTATTCGCATTGCCCGGCGTGGCGCGCGTGTTTCTGGGCGGCGACTTCATCACAGTGACCAAGGACGACGAGACCGGCTGGGCTGCGCTGAAGCCACAGGTGCTCGGAGCCGTGATGGACCATTTCGTCTCCGGCTTCCCCGTGATCGAGGGGGCCGAGGCCGAGTTGGATGAGGACGTGGCTCCTGAGGACGCGGAGATTGTGGCCCAGATCAAGGAGTTGCTGGATACGCGGGTGCGCCCGGCGGTAGCTGGCGACGGCGGCGACATCGTGTTCCGCGGCTACCGCGATGGTGTGGTGCGGTTGCACATGCAGGGTGCGTGCAGCGGTTGCCCGTCTTCCTCGGCCACGTTGAAGCACGGCATTGAGAACATGCTGAAGCATTACGTGCCCGAGGTCGTCTCCGTCGAACAGGTCGCTGCCTAACCCATGAGCGGTCAGGCCACCGAGGCATTGCCACCCGTCGACGGTTTTGTGGCCGAGGTCTCGGTGCCGCCGGTGCCGGACGCGCAGACCTCTCCAGACCCCGTGAGTCCGGAGTCTTTGGCGCCGGCCGAACCCGAGGCGCCACCCGCCTGGGAGCCGCGTGAGCCGGTTAATCCGGTGGCGCTGGACACGCTGTTCCGCCAGGGCCGCACGCACTACGCGTGGCGCGATACGCCGGTCGAAGACAGCAAGCTGCGGGAATTGTTCGAGTTGCTGCGGATGGGGCCGACATCGGCCAACTGCTCACCCGCCCGCTTCCTGTTTCTCCGCAGCCAATGGGCCAAGGAGCGATTGAAGCCGCTGCTCTCGGTCGGCAACCAAGGTCGCGCCATGGCTGCCCCGGTGGTCGTGATCGTGGCCCACGACCCGCATTTCTACCACATGATGTGGCGCCTTTACCCGCGTGACGACGCCAAGGAGTGGTTCGCCAACAACCCGCCTTTTGCCGAGGAGACGGCGTTCCGCAACGGCACGCTCCAAGGTGCCTACCTGATCCTCGCGGCCCGCGCCGTGGGCCTCGACACCGGGCCGATGTCGGGTTTCGACAACGCCAAGGTGGATGCGGAATTCCTCACCGATCGGGGATGGAAATCCAACTTCCTGGTCGCACTCGGCCATGGCGACGCGGCGGCGCTCCCGGCCCAGCCCCCGCGACTTAGCTTCGATGAGGCCTGCGTATTGCTCTGAACAGCCCTACGCGCGTCCTTGCGCTGGACGCGGCAGGAGCGGTCTGTTCCGTGGCACTCGTGGTGGACGGCAAGGTGCTCGCCGAACGTCATGCGACCGTGGGGCGCGGACAGTCAGCCTTGTTGCCAGTGATGGCGCGGGATGTGCTGGCCGAGGCACCGATGTTCGATCTTGTGGCGGTCACGGTCGGTCCTGGCAGCTTCACCGGATTGCGCGGCGCAATCGCTCTGGCGCACGGCCTTGCTCTCGCCGCCAGTTGTCCCGTCGTCGGCGTGACCGTCGCTGAGGCGTTGGTGGACGCATTGCCGGCTCTGCCGGACCGCGCGGTATGGGTGGCGCTCGACAATCGCCGAGACCGCGTGTTCCTGGATATCGCGGGCGAGTTGGCCGCATGGCCGCTGGACGGATTGCCCCGCCCCAATGGCAAGGTCGCCCTCGCCGGAGACCAGGCGATCGAGGTTGCGGCATCGCTCGCGGCACTTGGCCACGACGTGATGCTGACCGACAGCCGCCATCCCCAACCCCGTCATGTCGCCGCGGTCGGCCTGCGCCGGATGGCGGGCGGCCTGCCTCCCCTCGCGGCCCAGCCGCTGTATGTGGAGCCGCCCGAGGCGCGGCTTCCAGCCGGTGGATTGCGGCCAGCGCCCGCCGGATGAGCCGGCTGGTGACGGCCACGCCCGCGCACGCCTCCGCCATGGCCGCCATTCACGCGGCGGCATTCGCGCTGGGCGAGCGTTGGGGCATAGACGCAATGGCGATCCAGGTTGCGTTGCCGGGCGCGTTCGGTTTCATCGATCCAGATGGGGCCATGATCCTCGCCCGCGTGGCCGCCGACGAGGCCGAGATCCTGACGTTGGCAACGATACCCGCACTGCGTCGCCAGGGACGCGGGCGCGAACTTCTCGCCGCCGCCCAGGCGAGCGCGATCAGTGCCGGCGCGCGAACCATGTTCCTTGAGGTTTCCGAGGCCAACGACGCGGCCCGCGGCCTGTATGCCGCGATGGGCTATCGGCAGATCGGCCGCCGTCCCCGCTATTACGGCGAGACGGCGGCGTTGGTGTTGCGTCTGGATCTGCCGGCCGCAACGCCCTGATCCGATCGGGAGACCGGGGAAGTCTTTGCCAAACGTTGCTTCGTTTTGGTCAGGCGAAACGCCGGTTGACCGGCTCGTAACTGCACCGCAACATCACAGTCATGACGCTCGTTTTATAACCAGACTTACGACATCGCCCAATTCCGTTCGGTCCACTATCTTGTGGCCCAACGACTCTGCCATCTTCGGCACGTTGCGAATCGGCTCGGCTCCACGCAGGCGGACCAGCAACGTGGCGCCCGGGGCAAGACGGTCAAGCATCAATCGTGTCCGTACGAAGGTCATCGGGCAAACTTCACGCGTTATGTCCAGTTCGGCATCCACATCGCTCATGTGCAATCTCGTCTTGGCCTTCATTTATCTAATGTTTGATACCGGAAATACCATTGCGAAACGGCATAGCATGCACCTATATGGCACAAGTCAAACCCCGCGGAAGGGACCACGATGGCCGAGCCTGCACAAGAAGCCGATGTATTGAGCCTGACGGCGCAGATAGTCTCGGCTCACGTTTCCCACAACTCCATTTCCGCCGATGCATTGCCTTCGCTGATCCAGGATGTGTACCGCACCCTCTCCAGCATGGGGCGCGATCCCATATCGCCTGACAAGCCGCAGCCGGCCGTTCCGGTGAAGAAATCTGTATTTCCTGACCACATTATCTGCCTCGAAGATGGCAAGAAACTGAAGATGCTCAAGCGGCATCTAAAAACCGCTTACAACATGACACCCGATCAATATCGCGATAAATGGGGCCTGCCGCCCGACTACCCGATGGTGGCGCCGAGCTATGCGCGGCATCGCTCCACCTTGGCCAAGAAGATCGGCCTGGGAACCAAGCCGCGCGGACGCGGCGTCGCCAGCCGCTAAACGCGACGGTGGTTGGACCCTGTCCTATTGGACAGGACTTACCTGATCGGCTACGCCGCGCCGGTTGTCGGCGGTAAGCATTTCGGCTTCCGTGATCGCCGGGTCTGTGGTTAGGCGCGTCTGGGAGCAGGATGGAAAGCCGGATCGAGCGCCTTTGCGTTGAACGCAAGCTGAAGATGACCGGGCAGCGCCGGGTCATCGCCCGCGTGCTGTCCGACGCCGAAGACCATCCCGACGTCGAGGAACTCTATCGGCGCGCCAGCGCGCTCGATGCGCACATCTCCATTGCCACGGTCTATCGCACCGTCCGGCTGCTGGAAGAGAATGGCATCCTCGAACGCCGGGATTTCGGTGGCGGGCGTTCCCGCTACGAGGCGACGGAGCATGGCCACCATCACCATCTGATCGATGTCGAGACCGGGCGCGTCATCGAGTTCGAGGACCCCGAGCACGAGCGTGTTGTGCGTGAAATCGCCAGCCGGCTCGGCTTCGATCTCATTTCCCAGCGCCTCGAACTGTTCGGCCGCAAACGCGTGGCGCCCGCCGCGCCGTCATTGCCGCGCAAGCCTAGAAATATCCGCGATGGCGAGGCGCGATGAGCGAAGGTGCCCCATCCGTCCTGTGCCCCGGCACTGACGGCCATTTCGGCGAGCTTCGCAGCCTCAGTCTTGGCGCGCGGATCGCATCCACGGCGGCGGAGGTCGATGCGGCGCAGGCGCTACGCTACAACGTTTTCTACGAGGAGCT
This sequence comes from Rhodospirillales bacterium, assembly GCA_025350425.1. Taxonomy (GTDB): domain Bacteria; phylum Pseudomonadota; class Alphaproteobacteria; order Acetobacterales; family Acetobacteraceae; genus JANXTF01. Next base: position 4,552 of record JANXXW010000566.1, on the reverse strand, counting down.
GGGCGCCCGCCCCGACGCGGCTACCGCTGCCTCCCGCCGCGACCGCGACGCGTTCGACGATGTGGCGGATCATCTGCTCGTGGTCGATCATACGCTGGGCGAAGGTCCGGAAAGCATCGTCGCCACCTACCGGCTCATTCGGCGCGAGGCGGCGAACCGCGTCGGGCGATTCTACTCGGCCGACGAGTACGACGTGACGCTGCTGGACCATTTCCCCGGCAGGGTGCTGGAACTCGGCCGCTCCTGCGTGCATCGCGGTTATCGGGGCCGGGCCGCAATGCAATTGTTGTGGCGCGCCATCGCGGCCTACGTGTTCCTGCACCGGATCGACCTGATGTTCGGCTGCGCCAGCTTCCCAGGCACAGACCCGGACGCGGTGAAGGCCGAGCTGACCTATCTGTATTACAATCACCTGGCCCCCTTGGACGTGCGGCTGCACGCGCAGCCGGGCCGGTTCGTGGACATGCGGCGGATGGACCCTTGCCTGTTGGACAAGCGCCGCGTGCTGATTGAATTGCCACCGCTGATCAAGGGCTATCTCCGCCTCGGCGGCTTCGTCGGCGATGGCGCGGTGATCGACCCGCAGTTCAACACCACCGACGTGGCGGTGATCGTCAAGACCGATCTTGTCACCGCCAAATACACCCGTCACTTCGAGCGCCAGAACCGCGACGGCTCGGAGTAACGCCATGAACGTCGAAGCCCTTCCCCCTCTCCCCGTACAGGGGAAAGAGGGCTTTCCCTCGATGCGCCCCCTGGTTGCACGTCTCACCGGTCCGCAAGGCTGGCGTGCCTGGGCCATTGCCGCCCTGCTGGGTGCGGCCTCCGCCGCTGCCCTGCCGCCGTTGCACGTGATCCCGGTGCTGCTGTTCACCGTTCCAGCCCTGCTCGCCCTGATCGGCACCCGTCCCACGCGCCGCGCAGCCGCCGCCATCGGTTTCTGGTTCGGCTTCGGCCATCACCTGTTCGGCCTGTATTGGATGACCGAGGCGATCCTGGTGGAGGCCGCCAAGTTCTGGTGGCTGGTGCCGTTTGCGGTGCCGATGACTGCGGCCGTGCTGGCGGTGTTCACGGCTGGGCCGTGCGCCGTGGCCTGGGGAGCGCGGCCCGGCCTGCAACGGCTTCTCGCGCTGGCCGGGGCCTGGACCCTGTTCGATCTCGCCAAGCAGTTCGTCGCCACGGGCTTCCCATGGAACGCATGGGGGACCGTGTGGGCGGTGCCGGGCTGGTTCGGCGACGTGTTCCTGCAACCGGCGGCCTATGTGGGCGTGCATGGCCTCACCTTGGCGACGGTCCTGCTGGCCGGCCTGCCGATCCTTGGCCGGCGTGGGCTGATCGCGGGCGGGGTGGGGCTCGCCGCCTGGGCCGGCATCGGCGTGGTGCGGCTGAACACAGCGGCGGTGATCCCGGTGCCCGACCTGTCCGTAGTTCTGGTGCAGGGCAATGTGCCGCAGGGACAGAAGATCGACCGCTATTTCGCGATCGACACTTTCCGCCGTTACCTGGCGCTCAGTCACCAGGGCGTCGTGCAATCGGCTGGCCATCCGGCGGTGGTGATTTGGCCCGAGACCGCGAGCCCGTTCTGGCTGGCGGAGCAACCGGCGGCTCGCGCGGCGATATCGGAGGCAACCGACGGTGACCCGGCGCTGATCGGCACCATCCGCTTCGACGACGAGCGCCAGCCGCGCAATAGCCTGATCGCCATCACCGGCCAGGGCGCCATCGCCGCGACCTACGACAAGTGGCATCTGGTGCCGTTCGGTGAATACGTCCCGACCTGGCTGCCGCTGCCGATCCAGGTGGTTCCGGGCAACGGGCTGGCCATGGGCCCGGGACCGCGCACGCTCGACGTTCCCGGATTGCCCGCGTTCGCCCCGTTGATCTGCTACGAAGCGATCTTCACCGGGCAGATCGTGGCGGCCGGCCCGCGGCCGGACTGGCTGGTGAACATCACCAACGATGCCTGGTTCGGCAATTCGACCGGTCCCCGCCAGCATCTCGCCGCCGCAAGGCTGCGCGCGGTCGAGGAAGGGCTGCCGCTGATGCGGGCCGCGAACACCGGCATCTCAGCGGCCTACGACGCGTTCGGCCACGAACTTGGCCGGCTTGCCATGCAGACCTCGGGAACGCTGGTGGTGAAACTGCCCGGGCATCTGGCCACAACCCCGTACGCCAAAAACGGACTGTTCATCCCGCTCGTGCTGGGGGCGATCGTACTTTCCTTCGGTCGCCCACGCCTGAGGCGGAGCGTGGGTGCGATCTCCTGAATAGGAGATTGTCACCTATCCGATATCGTATCAAATTTGACGCAGCACGGTTGCAGAGTTTACCCTTTGGACAACTTTGATCGCATCGGTGCATCTGAGTGCAACCGGGAGCTTGGCGCGCATGGAAAAGGAAACTGGGCCCAGCCCGATGGACGTCCATGTGGGCGCTCGCATCCGGCTTCGCCGCACGTTGATGGGCATGTCGCAGGAGCGGCTGGGCGACGCGCTCGGGCTGACGTTCCAGCAGGTGCAGAAATACGAACGCGGGGTGAACCGGGTCGGCGCGTCGCGCCTGTTCGATGTATCCCGCGCGCTCGATGTGCCGATCAGCTTTTTCTACGACGACATGCCAGAGGCGCTGGCGACGTCCCACGGCCAGCAGCTCGGCCGCTTCGTGCCCAAGCCTCCTGGCTTCTCTGAGCCGCGCGAAACCTTCGGCGAGGAGCAGCTTAACAAGCGCGAGACGCTGGAGCTGGTCCGGGCCTATTACCGCATCACCGATCTGGCGGTGCGCAAGCGGGTGTTCGAGTTGATCAAGTCGATGGCGCCCGAGCCGAACGAATAGTTACCAACCGAGGAATGTGATGGGCTTCAACTGCGGCATCGTGGGCTTGCCGAATGTCGGCAAGAGCACGCTTTTCAACGCGCTTACCGCGACTGCGGCGGCGCAGGCGGCGAATTATCCGTTCTGCACGATCGAGCCGAACGTCGGCCGCGTGGCCGTGCCGGACCCTCGGCTCGACAAGCTGTCGGTGATCGGCAAGTCCATCAAGGTCGTGCCGACCAGCCTGGAGTTCGTGGACATCGCGGGACTGGTGCGCGGCGCCTCCAAGGGAGAGGGGCTCGGCAACCAGTTCCTTGCCAACATCCGCGAGGTGGATGCCATCATCCACGTGCTGCGCTGCTTCGAGGATGACGACGTGACCCATGTCGAGGGCGGCGTCGACCCGATCCGCGATGCCGAGACGGTGGAGACCGAGTTGATGCTGGCCGACCTCGACAGCATCGAGAAGCGCCTGCCGGCGTTCCAGAAAAAGGCCAAGGGCGGCGATAAGGAAAGCCTGGCCCAGGTTGCGTTGATGGAGCCAATCCTGGCCGCGTTGCAAGCCGGCGAACCCGCGCGCACGGCGATCCCGCCCGACCAGTTCGAGGCGGCCAAGCGCCTGCAGCTGATGACCTCCAAGCCGGTGCTGTACGTGTGCAACGTCGAGGAAGCCTCGGCCGCGTCCGGCAACGCCTTCTCGGAGCGCGTGGCCGCCCGAGCGAAGGCCGAAGGAGCCGCGCATGTCGTGGTTTCCGCCGCCATCGAGGCGGAGGTGAGTACCTTGCCCGAGGCGGACCGCGCGGAGTTCCTCGACGGGCTTGGACTGCACGACAGCGGCCTGGACCGCGTGATCCGTGCCGGCTACGGGCTGCTCGGCCTGATTACCTATTTCACGGTGGGGCCGAAGGAAACCCGCGCCTGGACCATCCTGCGCGGCATGAAGGCGCCTCAGGCGGCCGGCGTGATCCACGGCGACTTCGAGCGTGGCTTCATCGCCTGCGAAACTATCGGTTACGACGACTACATCACGCTCAAGGGCGAGAGTGGCGCCAAGGAGGCCGGTAAGATGCGGATCGAAGGCAAGGAATACGTCGTGCGCGACGGTGACGTGCTGCTGTTCCGGTTCAACGTCTGATTCAGGCTCATGTGCTGGAGACATAAGCGATGTTCTCGGGATCGGGATTATACCTTTGCCCCGTATGACCATCTCGGCGTCCAGAATAGGAACTGATCATGACGACCTCGTTAAGCCGCGCCGCCGCCCTTCTTTACCTCCTGGCTCTCGCATTCCCGGCCTTCGCCCAGGAGCCACCGCACCAGACCGTGCTGGCCGATGCCGCCACCTCCGACGGCAACCTTGCCACGGGTCTTTCCGCGCCTGGCACGGTCGTGCGCCAAAGCGCCTGCAGCAGCTTGGTAGCCTGATGCCAAACCGTTCTTAACGTGTCGCGTCACTTTCGCCTCGCTTATCTCCGGGCCACCCTTGTTGTTTGCGCGGCCTTCCTGATGACGTCCTGTACTTCGGTGCTGAACGCCACCATCGACACGCAAGGCGTGGAGATCAATCACGACCTCGCGTATGAGCCGGGTAACCGACATGGCATGGACGTCTACCGCGCGGACGCTGCGGTTGGCGCGCGGCCAGTGGTGGTGTTCCTCTACGGCGGGGGATGGCGGAGCGGTGACCGGGCGGAATACGTGTTCGTTGCCGCCGCGCTCGCTCGCCAGGGCTTCCTGGTGT
>JANXXW010000476.1 GCA_025350425.1 Rhodospirillales bacterium | reverse complement strand
GACACCTATGGCCGGTTCGACACCGATCTCGGCCGCCGGGGCACCGGCTCGCTGCTCAGCAACGAGGAAAGCGCGCTGCTCGACCGGGTTGGCCAGCATCGGGTGTTCTACGACCCTGCCATCGCCGTGCGCCATGTGATCCCGACCGAACGCCTGACCACGCGGTGGTTCCGTCGCCGCGTGTACTGGCAGGCCGTCTCCGACCTGGTAGCCGGCACCATCGATCCCGACGATCCCGCGCATCGGGTGGAGTATGGTTCGATCATGGCGCAGTTGGAGGCGCACCGGCGCAACCTCAACGCCCTGTTCGCCGAGCCCGACAACAGCGCCCAGTTCAAGGCGCAGTTGCGCGCCATCTATCTCGCTGCCGTGGTGTTCGGAGCAGGGGGGGCGGCGTGAAAACCACGTTGGTCATTTCGCCCTTCGCCAGCCTGCCGCGCGACGCCGGGCATCGCCGCCGGGTGTATCAGATGACCCGGCTGCTGGCCGATGCCGGCTACCGCCTCACCTTTCTGCTGCTGGCGTTCGAGGACGATTGGGCGTGGGGCCACGATGTCGCCGTTGCCGACGGGATGCGGCGGCAGTGGGACGAACTGATCGTCGTCCATGGCGGCCCCCAAATCGGCTGCCCGCCGGTGTATGGTAACCGCCACGGCCTCGACGAATGGTGGGATGGCGGGCTGGAGGCGGTCCTCGCCAACCTTCTTTCCAAGCGCTTCTTCGACGTCGTGGTTGTGCACAATGTCTGGCTCAGCAAGGCGTTCGATTTCGTCCATCCCGCCACCACGAAGGTGCTGGAAACGCATGACCTGTTCTCGCTGCGTCCTGACGCCTTCGCACGCATCGGCATGGCGCCCGATTTCTTCGTGCCCGAACGCGACGCTGAACTGTTCGGCATCGGCCGAGCCGACATTGCCGTCACGATTCAGGAAACCGAAGCGCGCACGCTGCTGGCGCTGACGCCGACGCGGGTTGTCAACGTGCCGTTCTACGAACCCACGCTCGACGATGCTCCACTGCCGCGCCGTGTCAGGCCGCTGCGGGAGGATCGTGTCAGCTTTGGGGTGCTGGCCTCGGCGAACCCGTTCAACATCCATGGTCTGAACGCCCTCTGTGCGGCCCTGGAACGCGAGATCGGGGCTAGTTTCGCCCCTGTCGAACTGGTCATTGGAGGCCGGGTCGGGCGGCATCTCCGCACGTCGCTCAACGTCATCAACCTCGGTCATGTCGCCGACGAACGTGGCTTCTACGAGCATATGGATTTCGCCGTGCTGCCGGTGTTCGAAGGCACCGGCTTTAAAATCAAGACCGCCGACGCGCTGGCACTCGGTCTGCCGGTGCTGGCCGCCGCCCACGCCGCCACCGGAACACGCCTCGATCACACTCTCATCCACGCGACGCCCGACTCGATGGCCGCCGCCATGTCCGACATCGCGCTGCGCAGACCGGGTTTTGGTCCGGCGCTTGCCGCCGCCGCCGCCGCACGCGACGATCTCCGTGCGCGGGCGGCGGCGGGTGAGGGCAACCTGCTGGGCGTCATTGCTCGCCATAAGCCGCCCGTCATGGTCGACCTTCGCGGCGCAGGGCCGCTGCAACTACAGGCCTCGATCGGCCTCCTCCGCGAGATGTCGGCACGCCAGCGCGTACGCGTCGCGCTTGACGCAGATATTTACATCATGATCGCCAAGGTGCTGCCGCCCGCCGTCGATCCGGTGCTGACGTCAGATACCGGGTGGTCGCACCTGCCTTCCCACGGTTCCGACGGCTTTTCCGTCACGTTGAAGCCCAACCTCGTCTGGGACCCGGCGGCACTGCGCCATCGCGAGGCGTGGCTGGCCGGTCGGGCGCCGCTACCGCCCGGTATGCTCATCCTTGGCGACGCGCCGGGCGGCACACGCCATCTGTCGCGCGGTTGCTGCATCACCAGCCTTGACGCCTCGGACACGCCTGCGGTCGAGGCTGCCCTGATGCGGCTGCTCCATGCGCCCACGGACCGAGACGAGATCGTCTGGGCCGCCACCGGCCACGACGCGCTCCGGTGCTTCGTCATGTCGCTATGCGTGCTGCGTGGCATCGCGTTCCGGGGCCAGATGGACGGCATCGCCGACCTTCCCGAGGCTTCCCTCGACTGCGTCACGCGAATTCAACCCGGAGCCGGTACAGGCATGACCCTCCCCTTCGTCGCTATGCTCCCGCTCAAGGTGTCCGGTTCCCATTATGAGGAAAACCTCGCCCGTCTGCGTCTGCTGCTCGACAGCTTC
>JANXXW010000457.1 GCA_025350425.1 Rhodospirillales bacterium | reverse complement strand
TGCTCGCCTCGGATCGCCTCCAACGCCACCTTCGCCTTGAACTCAGCCCCGTAACGCTTCCGTGTCACCTTGCCCAGGTCGTCCCGTCTTTCGATCAAGCGGGAATAGCTTATCACCCTGTCCGAATTCCTGGGGCCATCTCAGTCTTGACCTGGTGCGGTGCCAGTTCGATGCGATAGTGATAGCCCTCCTTGAAGATCTCCCGGCCGATGGTCAGCAGCGACAACGACCGCCGTCGGCGACCGCGCGAGGCCAACAGGGTGATCAACAGGCCATCGCGATAGGCCAGCAGGCGGGCCGTGATATCCGGCAGCAAGGCCGCCCCCTTCATCATCGTGAGGCCCCACTCGAACAATGTTTCACAAGATGGCACCCGCACCGGCTTCTGGCACTTGGGCAGCAGAGCACAGATGGTCACGCCATCCGGCTTTTGGATCCAGCTGACATCCTTGCCGGGAGCAAGCACCCGCATCGCCATGGTCAGATCGCAGAAGCGGCCGATAACGGTGCTCGACTGGTTGCCCTCACGGAGGAGGCTGCGGCAGTAGGCGCGCAGACGTGACACCGTCACGCGGTCCAAGGCCGGCATCGTGGCATCGAGCCAGCCGCGCGATGCCAGAAACGACAGCCAACGGCCATAGCCCTTGCGAATCTTCAGTCGGCTGTCGGCACGCAACGTGGATCCGTAATGTGACCCTGGCTGCACTGTCTCGGAGAATGGATCGCCGGGTGCGATGTGGTGGTACCACAACCGTTGGTCGTCCTCTGGCCAATCGACAATATGCCAGCACTTCACCAGCCCAATCTGGGAAATAGTCATGTCAGCGTCTCTTCGTTACTGTACGACGTTGCAGGCCCAGGGCCTTGAGGCGGTTGGTCAGCACCTCGTCTTGGCGACGGATGGCTGACTCGCTTTCGATCCCCGCATAGCTGCGCATCGTAGTCTCGGTCGTGGCATGCCCGAGAATTTGGCGTATCTCTTCGTAATGCCTTGGAAACTCGCGCAGGAACTGCCGGGCGGCCAGATGACGGAACTGATGCGGTGAGACCGTCACCCCCAGATGATCCTGGGTCACCTTCTTCACCGCATCGCTCATGGCTTGCGGGGTAATCGGCTTCGTTGCGGTGTCCGCCCCTGGAAACAGATACGGTGAACCGAACGCTGCCAAGGCTGGCTGGAAGACGTCGATCCATTCTGTCATGAGCGCCGCCATCACGGCTGGCACAGGCATCGACAGAGACCGGTTGTTCTTGACCTCGGCAGCAGGAATGTCGATATACGCGATCGTGCCATCGCGCAGATCGGCGCGGTGCAGATGCTGGTCCAGGCGAAGATCGATAAGGTTCTGCAGCCGCAGGGGCAGCCTAGTCAAAATCTCGATCGCCACGGCCCGCCACGCAAGGCGGGCCGCTGCGACCGGCGATTTTTCCTGCAGCTTGCGGGCCGCCTTCATCAGCGCATCCGGCAGTTGCAAGAGCTTGACTTCACGGGCGGGCATCAAAATCTCACGGACGGTGCGTTCGTTTTTTTCCGTCATGCCTTTGTAATGGAGTTGCACCGGCTTGCTCCAGTGCGTGATCTTCGCGATATCCGGCAAGGATGCATGGACGTAGTGACGGGCGATGATGCGCAGCACGTCCGAGACATGCTGCCCAGTGGCGGATGGAACTTTGCCTGCACGTTGATGCAAATATTGCAGGATCAGGCGGGCACGGTTGATCGGCTGCACCAAGCTGCGGAGATCCACAATCTCAGCGAGGGGCACCCCCGTGGCCTTCAGGACACTTGCCGCCCAGCGGGCATGATCCAGACGGTTGTTGACGCTGTTGGCGCACAGCGGCTTTGAATTCGGCAATGGCGCTTCGTCATCGGCGCTGTCATCGAACGCCAGATCTTCACCAAGCGGATCGTCGAGGACTGACGCGAACAGGTGCTTTCCAAAGGCCTTGAGGTCGTCTTGAAATGACTCTGGGAAATCGTCCAAGGGCAAGGTGTATTGCAAAGGATCGACCGGCTTGGTCAGAAGCGTCTGTGGCGAGCCCACAACAGATTGCGCGAACTTATTCCATTGTGCCCGCGTATCACCTGCCAACTTGGGTGGACTGGGCGTCAGGGTTCGGAAAACGGGATGTGCCTTAAAGGCCTCATGAGAGTCAGATGACACCTGGTCAGGTGCCAGACCCCGCTGGTCACAAAACCGGGCAACCCTCTTCTGGTTGATCCGCTGATGGGCTGTGAGCGGCGCCAGCATCGTCGTCCATGTCTCAGACAACAGCATGTCCTTCTCATCGATCAGGCCAAGCCGCTGCATCACATCCGTAAGGTTGGCCTTTACGTTGGATTTGGTGGCCGGCGAAATCCTGAAGGCGGTGGGCGACTTGCCAAGGAAATGTTGCCGAACAACAGCCGGGGTCAGGGCGATGTCGTCGGGCGGCAGACCGATCCAGCGCGCGATGCAACGCAGGGCCGATTTGAGTTCGCCCTGGCTTTTTTTGACAGATCCGTCCAGCTGGCAACGTGGCCAATCGCATCGGCAAATGTGACCGATGCCGATTGGGACTAGATCAGATTATCGACACAGAGTTGATTTATAACACTCATATTTACCACCATGACATATGCGGACATTCGGGAGAACACTATACTCTAATTACAGGTCAATTGACTTGCCAATATTCACGAAACGTAAGTAAAAACTTGAATATTAAGCCATTCATGTTTCGTGTAATTCAAAGTGTTTGAGAGCATCAGTAACGTAATGATCCGCTTAACGCCGAGCCAGAATACGGTCGGTCATATGGCCTGAAATAAGGACCTGGACGTCCTCAACGCGGATGAATATCGACCGCCCGATACGGACGGGATCAAGCGTGCCTCGTCCAATCCACCGATGAATGGTACGTTGAGAGCAGCCAAAAATGACGGCTACGTCGGCAATCGAGATCACCTGCGGGATCACGGCCAGGACGGCGCCCATTTTATCATCGGGCTCGCAGTCGGTCTGATGTCGGCTCGGCAGTTTTGGCTTTCGCCATCAGTGAAACTGCTGCCAGCCGCGCCAGGAGGCGGGCCAGGGCAGTCAATCCTGCATGAGGCGCATCGCCTGCTAGATGTTTGATCCCAGGTTTTTAGGGTGCACTATTTTCCACTGAGTGGAAGGATGCATCATGGGCCAAATTCTCCACGGCTGCGCCACAACGACGCAGGCAATCCGTCGAGCGATACACAATAGTCAAGAGAGCTTGAGAACGCTGGCAAAGCGCTATGGCATCAACCAAAAGACTGTTGCCAAATGGAAGCACCGCAGTTCGTTCGCCGATCAGCCAACCG
>JANXXW010000456.1 GCA_025350425.1 Rhodospirillales bacterium | reverse complement strand
GAGCGCCTGGGCGTTCTCCGGGCTCGGCTTCATGATGACCTGATACTGGTAGTAATGCTGGAGACGGTTCGGATTCTCGCCGTAGCGGCCATCGGTCGGGCGGCGACTTGGCTGCACATATGCGGCGCTCCAGCGCTTGGGGCCGAGGGCGCGCAGCGTGGTCGCGGGATGGAAGGTGCCAGCGCCCATTTCGAGGTCGTACGGCTGCAGGATGACGCAGCCCTGGGCGGCCCAAAAGGCGTGCAAGCGCAGGATAAGATCTTGGAAGCTGGGTGGCTTTGCATCGGCGTTCATGTGCGTCGCAACATACGAGCGAGCCGGAAGGGTAACAAGGATGCGACGGAACTGGATCGGGTTGGCGGCGGTGGCGGCATGGCTGGGCGCGCTGCTGGCGTTCCGCGCCGTGATCGTGGAGCCACGCGCTTGGGCCGCTGCCTGCGTCACCGTGTATCCTCCATTTGCCTGTCTGCCGCGCGCCGGTCTGCTGTGGATGCAGGCCTGGGGACTCTGGGGCCTGCCGGCGGTGGCGCTCGGCCTGTGGAGCCTGCGCGGCGCACCATTCGCGGTGGCCGTCGCCGCGGTGGCTCTCGGGGCGGCCGGAGTGATGAACTACAACGCGAGCTGGGGCATGCTCGGCGCGGCACTCGGCGGCTGGGCCTGGGTCACGTGCGCTGGCAGCGGAGCAGAGCGGGCACGGCCAGCGTGAGAGCGCCGGCGGTCCAGGCAAGGGATTGGCGGTTCAACCAGCCTTCCTGAATTGCTCCCGCAATGGCGGCCAATGCGAGCACGCCGCCGGCCCACGCTTCCTCCCGGTCGCCGCCATCGCGGGGGAGATCGCGCAGCGTTGCGCGGGTGAAGACCGCGACAAGCGGGACGGCGAACACGCCGAGCGGAAAATCCCGGTAGCGCGGGTCGAACAGCAGCAGCAATTGCAGCACCGCCGCCGTCCAGAGGAATACGAACGAAAGATCGTCGAATATCGCGTTCCGCGAACGGGGCAGCCGGTCCAGGCGCAGACCGAGCAGGTCCCGGAACACACGCGTCGCATCGGCTCCGGAGCGCAAGCGAGGCATGGTTTCGCCCGCGAGCAACGCCGCCGCGCGATGCATCAGCAACCCGGCCAGCACCGCCTGGCCCGCAAGGTTGCCGATTTCAGCCACGCGGGAATAGATGTCGTACGCCTCCGTGGCACTCTCGGCGAACCCCAACGCAAGCCCCAGTACCGCCGCCAGAACGGCCAGACGGATCTCTCCCCCCGCTGATAACCCTGCCCGAAACGTGCCGGCGAGCAGGGCGAACATCACCATGCACGAGAACCAGGCAGATACCGGCCAGCGCGGATTCTCCACCACACCGCCAGCGAGCGGAAACTTGGGCATCCGGCGTTCGGTCAGCAGACCCCAATTCGCCCCGACCACGCCCTCGTTCTGGTATTTCCAGCCCTGGTCGAACGCCTCGATCAAGTTGTAGTCGAGCCTCTCTCGCGCGGCCAAGGCGATGAAGCGGCGCAGGAACACCGCCTGGTTCACCACGCCCGGCATCGCGTCCGCCCGCGCCCGGCCCCGGCTCGGCCAACCCGTTTCCCCGATCGCGACCGGCTTGCCTGGAAACAGCCTCGCGATCCGGCGGTGGATTTCGTTCACATGGGCTACGGCGCCGTCGATGCCGGTGGGGTGGTCCTCCCAGTAGGGCAGCAGATGGATGGTCACGATGTCCACGTGCACCGCCACCTCCGGGAATTGCTCCCAGAACTCCCACACGTCGGCGTAGGTGACAGGCTGGCGCACGGCGGCACGCACCTCGTCGATGGCCGCGATCAGTTCGGCGGGCGGGAGCTCCCGCCGCAACAGCACCTCGTTGCCGACCACCACGCGCACGATCGTGTCTGGATGCGCGCGGGCGAGCGCGATGCCGCGCGCGATCTCCTTGGCGTTGCGTGCGCGGTCGGCGCCCAACCAAATGCCCTGCCACACCTGCAGGCCATGCCGAGCGGCGATATCGGCCACGTCGTAATCGCCCTCGGCGGCGGAATAGGTCCGCAAAGTCCGCACCAGTCCCGCAAGCAGGGTCACATCGGCCTCCACCTGCGCCGCGGTGGGGAACTTATCCGTCAGCGGCGACTGTCCGGCGCGGAACGGGGCGAAGGATACGGAGTTGAGTCGCATGTCGGCCACGACCGGACCACCATCCTGGGGTCGATTCGGTAGCCACCAGGCGACTACGATGGCCACGCACAACGCGGCTAAGGTGGGTAGCAGCCGGACACTGGGTCGTGACATCATCATTGCCACTACCGCGCCGGCCGAATCGGCGGAAGGAGCTTGGATGCACATCGACGGGCTGGACGACGAGACCATCCGGGACGTGCTTCTCCACACTGCCCGGGTCGCGCTTGTGGGCGCCTCTAACAAGCCCGATCGCGCGGCTTACGAGATCCAGGGTTTCCTGGCCGCGTGGGGCATGGAGGTCACGCCGGTGAACCCGGGGCTCGCAGGGCAGGTCCTGCAGGGCGCCACGGTCGTGGCCCAACTAGATCAGGCCGCCCCGCTGGAGATGATCGACGTATTCCGCGCCTCGGAGAACGTGCCGTTGATCGTGGACGACGCCATCCGGCTAGGCGCCAGGATCATCTGGATGCAGCTTGGTGTCATCCACGAGGAAGCCGCCGCTCGGGCACGGGCAGCAGGTATCACCGTGGTGATGGATCGCTGCCCGTCCATCGAGGCGCGGCGCCTGCGCCTGTCGCGCCCCGCTTGAACCATCCATCGAGACTTGCCACATCGATCCCAGCTTCGCCGGAACGGCGCGGCCCCATAGGTTCCCTAAGGATCCGAAAATGACCAACGAGGAACGCGACCTCATCACGAAGTTCATCACGCGGGTGGGCGGCAGTCCAGCGCAGGCAGGCGGGGGTTTCACCGGCGGCTCGG
>JANXXW010000446.1 GCA_025350425.1 Rhodospirillales bacterium | reverse complement strand
TGCCCGCCGCCGGTGCAGGCCGAGGCCAACGGCGGTGATCTCAACATTCTCCAGCACCGACATGTCCTTGAACAGACGGCCGGCCTGAAAGGTTCGGGCGATGCCCTGCTCGCGAAAGCGCATCGGGCTCCAGCCCGCGGTGCTCTCGCGCCCGACCAGGACGCGGCCTTCGGTCGGTGCCTGGAACCCGGTCAGGCAATTGACGAGCGTGGTCTTGCCCGCACCGTTCGGACCGATCAGGCCGAATACCTCATGGCGCCCGACGGTCAGGCTCACGTCGGAGACGGCGGCCAGGCCCTGGAAGCGAACGGTCAGCGCCTCGGCGGTGAGTTCGGCCGCGTTAGTGTGGGCGGCAACGGCCTGCATGGCCGCCGAAACCGCCCGCCGCTCGAAAGCGGCGGGGTCGGAGACGGCTTGGCTCACTCGCTGCTCTTGAGACGGTAAAGTACCGCATCGGGGATGGTGTCCGTGATCTTCCATTCCTCGACCGGCGTCTCCTTGCCGTCCGCGTAGGACATCACGAACATCGGCATCGCGGTCTGGACGTGCAGCTTGGACGTGAAGGTGCGGGGTCCGAGAACGGTCGGCACATCCGTATCCTTGTTGAGGAGTTCGACGACGGGCTTGGCGTCGGTCGTCTTAGCCTCGGTGACGGCCTTGGCCCACATATCGAGGAAGGCGTAGATCGGATAGGCGTATTGGGTGGTGGGCGGCTTGCCGAACTTCTTCTCGAAGGCGGCCGAGATTTCGTTGACGGCCGGGCGCGGATCGTTGGTCGCGAGCGCCTGGGACGGCAGATAGAAATCTTTCAGGCGGGGGACGGAATTGAGCCAGTAGGTGCCGTCCATGGCGGTGGCGCTGAACACCGGAAGCGCGATGCCGGCGGCACGCAACTGGCGTAACGAGCTTGCGGCGCCCGGATTGGTCGAGCACAGCATGATGTGGTCGACGCCGTCCTTGGCGATGGCGTCGCTGAGGCGGGTGATCTGGGACGAGATTGAGGGGTCGAGGCCCTTGAACGTGTCCTGACCGACGACAGTCGCGTGACTGGTCTTCATTTGCCAGTTGTATCCGGCGCACACCGACTTGTTGTATTCGATCGTTTCATCAAGGAGCATGTAACCCTTCTTGGTGCCCTTCTTCTTCATACCCCAGTCGGCCATGATGGCCCCCTCGAGCTGGCCAGCGTTATTGGCCGTGAACGAGAGCGGGCCGACGCCGACGACGCCCGCTTTGGGGTCCGACGCGCCCATAAACACCGAGACGACGCCAGCTTTCTGCGCCTGTAGCGCGGCCGGAGCACCGTAATCGTAGTCGGCCGAGACGAGCAGCAGGTTGGCGCCCTGCTTAATGAGGTCCTGCCCGACTTTGGCCCCTTCGACGCGGTCGGTCTTGGTGTCGCCACTGACGACACCGATCTGTTTGCCGAGCAAGCCGCCTTTGGCGTTCTGCCGATCAACCCAGAGTTGGGCCATCTTGTAGGCCTCGCCGTCATAGGCCTCCATCCAGCCCGACATGGCGACCGCCATGCCGATAGTGATGCCGCCCTCGGCGCGCGCGTTGGAACTCGCCAGCAGCAATACGCTGCCGACGAGCGCAGAAATCGTAGCTTTTTTCATCGTGATCCTCATCAAGTTGCGGGAGCTGTTTGCTGGCGCGATGTCCGATCCGACTCCCATTTTACACACCAATCGGAACAATAGGTCTTGCCGTCGACGAGCCTCGTTTTCATAGCGTTCTGTTTCGGGTCTTCGTAGATCAGGACGCCGCAGTTCGGGCATTTCGTGTACGATTCGATGTAAAGCCGGTTCTTGGCAAACTTCATGAACAATCCCTCGCTCGCTGCCAACGGAACATCGCAACCAAACTAGCAAAGTGCGTGCCAATTGACGGGGTCATGTGGCGGGCCAGCGAAAGCAGGGCATCGCGCCGGGCGCGCCGACGGTTTCGAACGCCGCACGGATCGCGTCCAAAGGCGCTTGCGCACTTAACAGCAGCATCAGCAGCACGCGTGCCTTCGGTCCATCCAGAATTCCCGCCGGCAGCAGACCTCGATCGAGTAAAACTGTCTCCGACCCGGCAAAGCCATACGTAGATCGCAATCCCTCGCCAGCGCCGGTCCGCGATGCGAGTACCACCGGCATGCGGCTCGCCAACTCGGCCAAAAGCGGCACCACCGCGCTGGGCACATGGCCGCCGCCGAATGCCTCCACGATGGCGCCACGATATCCGAGGGATGCGATCGCGGGCAGCAACAGGCCTTCATCGCCGAGCCCGAGCTTGAGCAGCGCGACCGGCGGGATGTTGTTCGGGACGCCTTGCATCCGGACGTGATGGCGCGCGTGCGGGCGCAGGGCGATCCGAGTGCGGCCCTCGACGACCCAGCCGATCGGGCCGGTGAGCGGGGAACGGAACGTCGCGGTGCTGGTGGCATGCGTCTTACGAACGTGAAGCGGGAGGTGGATTTCGTCGTTGAACACGACGAGCACACCGAGGCCTCGCGCAAGCGGGCTGGCGGCGACTTGAGCGGCGGCGGCAAGGTTGGCGGGGCCATCGGCGCCGGGCATCGCCGGGTTGCGCATGGCTCCGGTGACGACGACCGGGGCGTCGCCGGCCCAGAGCAGATCAAGCGCGAACGACGTTTCCTCCAACGTGTCGGTGCCTTGAGCGACGACGATGGCATCGGCGCCGTCGGCGACCGCACGTTCGATCTCAAGCGCAAGAGCGACGATGTCGGCGAGCCCGAGGTCGGAGGAGGCGACTTGGCGGAACTGGATCGTTTTGATATCGGCTACGGTGGCAAGTTGTGGGACGGCGGCCACGAGGGCGTCGGCGGTAAGCGTCGGGGTGGCCGCGCCGTCTGGGCCGCATAACGAGGCTATGGTGCCACCGGTGGCGATCACGGTGATCTTGGCCATCAACTTAGTCCGAACACGGACAGGTCGGAGCGGCCGCTCGCGCGCTGAAAAGTCTGCAACGAGTGCGCGATACGGTCGGGATCGATGCCACGGGTGATGAAGACGAGGTAGGCGCGGGCGACGCTTTCGGGTCTTGGCGAGGTGTTCGGGCGGGTGGATGATGTGCTGGGCGACGTTCAGGGCGACGGGGCCCGCGTCGCCGACGTCGAGCAGGCCCTTGATGCGGAGCACGTCCGGGCCGCGTGCCTGCAGCAGCATGCCGAGCCAGACGCTGAACACCGGCCAGTCGAGCGGGGCGCTGAAGCCGATGGCAGCCGATTGCACGTCGGGGTGGGGATTGGACGCGCTGGCTTCTAGGTCGAGCGCGTGGTTGGCGCCTTCGCCGGGTTCGAGGGCGGCGTAGCCGTCGCCTTGGCTGGACAGCGAGATAGCACAGGCGGGGTTGAGCTGACGGACACGGATCAGGCTTTGGGCGACGGTATCTTGGGTGGCAAGATCGGTTTTGGTCACAACGATCCGGTCGGCCGCGATGATCTGTTTGCGCACTTCCGGCTGCTGGTCGATCTGGGCGGCTGCGTTGAAGGCGTCGAGCGTGACGACGACAGTTGCGGGAGCAAAATGGTATTTGAGTACCGGGTCTGTGGCGAGAGTGAAGAGGACGGGCACCGGGTCGGCGAGACCGCTGGTTTCGACGATGACCTGGCCGATGGGTTCGGTCTGGCCGCTGTCCTCGGCGTCGAGCAGCTCGCGGAAGGTTCTGCCAAGGTCCTCGCGGCGGCTGCAGCAAACGCATCCGCCCTGGATCAGCAGAACCTCCTCCTCGACGTGGCGGACGAGGTGGTGGTCCACGCCGACAGCGCCGAATTCATTGATGATGAGGCTAATGCCTCTTCGGCCTCGGTCTTGCAGGTAGCGGCGCAGGAGGGTGGTCTTGCCGCTGCCAAGAAAGCCCGAAAGCACCGTAACGCGGCGGCCGGTGGTCATCTTTGGCCTATCTTGTGCGGGGCCTCGTGCGGCGCGAGGAGCCGATCGAGTAAGCTTGGATCGAGCGGGTCGAGCACCCGGCCAGCCATGCGGCTGGCTGCGGGCCAGAGCTCGGCCAGCCCGGCGACCACGACCTGCGCGCCTCTGCGGTTGCCGACCGTGTAATTGCGGGCGGCCAGATCGTCGGTCACTTGGAGGCCGTAATGGGAGAGGATCACCCGGATCAGCCGGGTGCGCGCGTGCCGGTCTTGCCGGCGCGTTGTTTCGCCGGCGCCGTCACTGACGAGCGCCGGGTCGAGCAGGCGCTCCGACCAGTGGATTTCTGAGAACATCTGTCCGCAAAGCACGCACATTGGTCGGGCCCTATTTCACTTGGCCACGAACGGCTGACGTTGCCGGAAATCTTCGGCGACGTCCTCCATGGTCATCCAGCGAACACCATCGTGTCCATTGATGTAGGTGATCAGGCGCTCGAGCATCATCAGCACCTGCGGGCGGCCGCTGACGTCGGGGTGGATGGTGATCGGAAACACGCCGTATTTCATCTCGCGATACACCCAGTCGAACTGGTCGCGCCACATCTCCTCGAGATGTCGGGGATTGACGAAGCCGTG
>JANXXW010000438.1 GCA_025350425.1 Rhodospirillales bacterium | reverse complement strand
TGGAAACCACGAAGCAGACCAGGAAGGCGAGCGGCATCGAGAAGATGGCCGGCGAGGTGTAGGGGAATGGCGCATTGGCCAGCCCGAACACCGCCGTCCAGATGCCAGGGCTCAGAGCGGTGAGGCTCACGGCGGTAATCAGGCCTACGAAGCCGCCGGTGAAGGCGCCCCATGTGGTCAGGCCACGCCACAGCATCGACAGCAGCAGCACCGGAAAGTTGGCGCTGGCCGCGATAGCGAAGGCAAGGCCTACCATGAAGGCCACGTTCACCTTCTGGAACACGATGCCGAGCAGGATCGCGACGATGCCCAGCACGACAGTGGTGATGCGGGAAACCCGGATTTCCGCCGCTTCGCTGACGCGGCCATGGCGGAACACGCTGGCATAGAGGTCATGACTGACCGCGCTGGCGCCCGAGAGCGTCAGGCCGGCAACCACGGCCAGGATGGTGGCGAATGCGACGGCGGAGATGAAGCCGAGCATCAGACTGCCGCCGACCGCGTTGGCCAAGTGGACTGCCGCCATATTGGCACCCCCGAGCAACACGCCCTTGGCGTCCACGTAGGCGGGATTGCCCATCACCAGCACGATAGCGCCGAAGCCGATTATGAAGGTGAGCACGTAGAAATAGCCGATGAGCGAGGTGGCCCAGAGCACGCTCTTGCGGGCTTCCTTGGCGTCCTTCACCGTGAAGAAGCGCATCAGGATGTGCGGTAGGCCGGCGGTGCCAAACATAAGCGCCATGCCGAGAGAGATAGCCGATATCGGGTTCGCGACCTGCGCGCCCGGCAGCATGATGGCGGCGTGCTTGGGGTGAACCGCGATTGCCTTGGCGAGGAATGCATTAATGTCGAAGTTGAAGGCGGAGAGCACCAGGACGGACATCAGGGTGGCACCGGCCAGCAGCATGCAGGCCTTGATGATTTGCACCCAGGTGGTCGCGAGCATGCCGCCGAACACGACGTAAAGGGTCATCAGGATGCCAACGATGACGACCGCGTAGATGTAGTCGAGGCCGAACAGCAGTTCGATCAACTGGCCGGCGCCGACCATCTGGGCGACCAGGTAGAACGCGACGGTGACCAGCGTGCCGGTGGCAGCCATGGCGCGCATGGGTGTCGCCTGCAGGCGATAGGACACCACGTCCGCAAACGTAAAGCGTCCGAGGTTGCGCAGGGGTTCGGCCATCAGGAACATGATGATGGGCCAGCCCACGAGGAAGCCGATCGAGTAGATCAGCCCGTCATAGCCGGAGCCGTAGACCAGGGCGGAGATGCCGAGGAAGGACGCCGCCGACATGTAATCACCGGCGATGGCGATGCCGTTCTGCATCCCGGTGATGCCGCCGCCCGCCGCATAGAAATCCTTGGTGGATTTGGTGCGGCCGGCCGCCCAAGCGGTGATGAACAACGTCAGCAGCACGAAGGCTAAGAACATGGAAATAGCTGTCCAGTTCGTAGGCTGCTTGGTGCCGGGAGCGGCGAGATCGGCGGCTTGCGCCGCCGTGGCGACGAGCGTGAGAAGCGGGGCAGCGGCGAGTACGAGGCGGTTCATCGGACGCGCTCCAGATACTTCGCGTTGGCGGCGACGATCTGGTTCGACAGGCGGTCGAATTCGCCGTTGGCACGTCTGACGTAGATGGCGGTCAGGATGATGGCACTCAGAATAACCGCGATGCCGAGAGGCAGGCCGAACGTGACTGCGCCACCGATGTTTTCGCCAATTATGCCGGGGGCAAAGGCCACCAGGGCGATGAAACCGTAATAGATCACCAGCATGATGATGGTGAGCCGCCAGGCCAGCGAACGGCGCTTCTGCACCAACTCGATGAATTGAGGCGTGCTGGCGATCCGCCCCGCCGTCGACTTGTCCATAGAATCCCCCCTAACGGCTCAAGGCCGCTTGAGCTGTAACAAACATGGCCGGTGACGCCACGCCAGTGCTGAAATGGGTCCTTAGGTGTAGAATCGACGTTATCTGCGCCCGAGCGTTCGCCCTGAGCCCTTACCGAGAGCCGAACCAACGGAAATCATAGGACTTTAGACGTACCGCAGCACCACGAAGCCGGCGACTATCCCCAGCAGCGCGATCGTGGTCACCAAGGTGAGCCGCCGCTCGATGAACACGCGCACGGGATCGCCAAACCGGCGCAGCAACCCAGCGATCATGAAAAAACGGGCGCCTCGCGTAATGACGCTGGCCGCCATGAACATCGCAAAGCTGAAGCCCGCAGCCCCGGACGCGATGGTGACGATCTTGTAGGGGATGGGGGTCAGGCCCTTGAGCAGAATCACCCAGAACCCGTATTCGGCAAAGGTCTGGCGGAAACGCTCGAACGCGGCTTCATAGCCATAGGCATGCAACAAGGGCTGCGCCACGGCCTGATACAGCGCGAAACCGATGAAGTAGCCGAACGCGCCGCCCACGACGCTGGCGGCCGTGCAGATCGCAGCGAGGCGCCAGGCGCGATGCGGCCGGGCCAACGCCATCGGGATCAGCAGGGCATCGGGCGGGAGTGGGAAGAAGCTCGCTTCCGCGAAAGCAATGACGGCAAGCCACAAAGGCGCACGCGGGCCGGAAGCCAGCAGCAACAGCCGCCGATAAAGGCGCTCGATCATGATTTTCTGGACATATGGAACCCGACGCCGCCGCCGTGCGCCGCCTTTAGTCTGGCAAGGCTTCGCTCTCTTGGCCGGCCCACATTCTCGAACGTCACGGCCATCTTCATGCCTCCCGCGTGCCTAAAGTTTACCGCGGAAGGTTTAACACGGTCTCCCCTCAGAGTTGGACAGGCATGCTCCCGCTCGTCCGATTCGCGATCACCGCCGCGAACGCGTCCGCGAGATTGTCGAACTCGCCGAAGGTGACGCCCGTGGCGGGGCGCCAGGCGATGAAGCGGCCATGTTCGATACCGATGCCGTAGGCGGCCCATGGTTTGTCTTCACCATAGATCAGTACGAACCCGCCAGGTTCAGCCTCGGATTCAACAACCAGGCGTGTGAGGCCAAACAGGCGCGCCTGTGGCGCCCATTCTTCGATGCCGGCACGCTCCCGCCACGAGAACCGTGCGGACACTCGGGGCGACGAAACCTTCGATCTTGGACGGAACGGGAGGATCGCGGCGGACGCGATCTGGGTTTGCATGTCAGTCTCCTTAGCGGGAGACGCATACCTACGCCGAGCGCAGTCACGAAACTGTGATGATGTTCACAGTTGGTGGCGAATTACCCCTCAAAAGGGTCGCGCATGAGAATTGTATCGTCGCGCTCCGGTCCGTTTGACAGCAGTGTCACGGGCGCCTCCACCAATTCCTCCAGCCGGCGGACATATTGCACCGCCCGCGCCGGAAGTTCGGCCCAGTTGCGGGCGCCGCGCGTGCTTTCCGACCAGCCCTCCATCGTCTCGTAGATCGGCTCGGCCGCCGCCTGGGCGCGCGGAGCGGCGGGCAAACAGCGCACCGTCTCCCCGCCGATGCGATAGCCTGTGCAAATCTTCAGCTCTGGCAATCCGTCCAGCACGTCGATCTTGGTGAGCGCCAGTCCCTGGATGCCGCCCACTTTCACCGCCTGGCGCACCAGCGCCGCGTCGAACCACCCGCAACGGCGCGGCCGGCCGGTGACGGTGCCGAACTCGAAGCCTCGCTCCCCGAGCAGCCGACCGGTCGCGTCGTTCAGTTCAGTCGGGAACGGGCCGGAGCCGACGCGGGTACAATAGGCCTTGGCGATGCCGAGCACGAACCCGATTACTCCCGGCGCCACGCCCGAGCCGGAGGCGGCCGTCGCGGCCACCGTGTTGCTGCTGGTGACGAATGGATAGGTGCCGTGATCGACGTCGAGCATCACCGCCTGCGCGCCCTCGAACAGGATGCGCTTGCCGGCGCGGCGCGCCGCGTCCAGCCGTTCCCAGACCGGCTCGGCGTATGGCAGCACGCGCGGTGCCAGGGCCAGCAGGCGGTCCAGCAGATCCTGCTTCTGAAAGATCGGCGCCCCCAGCCCGACCAGCAGCG
>JANXXW010000429.1 GCA_025350425.1 Rhodospirillales bacterium | reverse complement strand
AAAACCTGGGATCAAACATCTAGACTACCCAACGTTGCCAGTCAGCGAGAGATTGAGCCGCCCGAGCTGTGGACAACCGTGAGTTTTCGATCGCGACGGCCTTGAGCGGTAACCTGGCATGGTGCCACTATTCCTCGGCCGTTCCGACTGCACGCTGCCGTTTCTTTCCCCACCCCTGAAGGAGTGCGTCCGCATGTTTCACTTCCAAGATGCTGCCGGCTGTATCGCTGGCGTAATGCTGACACTCGTTGCCGCCGTCCCCGCCCTGGCGCAGGACACGCGCAGTCAGACCTTGGACGCGGTCAAGCAACGCGGGCAGCTCGTTTGCGGCGTTGACAGCGGCATTCCCGGCTATGCCTTCCAGGACGCGAGCGGCAAGTACCAGGGCCTTGACGTGGCGCTGTGCCGGGCTCTGGCGGACGCGATCCTCGGCGACCCGGACAAAGTGAAGTATATCGGGCTAACGTCCCAGGTCCGTTTCACCGTACTGAAAAGCGGCGAGATCGATGTGCTGGTGCGCGACTCCGAGCACACCTTCGTCCGCAACACCGAGCTGGGCTTGGCCGAGCCGGTCACCAACTTCTACACCGGCCAGGGTTTCATGGTGCGCAAGTCGCTCAAGGTGACCACGGTCAAGGAATTGGACGGCGCCACCATCTGCGTCGAGACCGGCACGACGCTCGAGAAGAACATCGCCGACTTCAACAAGAACGCCGGCACCAAGATCGCGACCTTGCTGTTCGAGCGGCCGGAGCAGGCCTTCGCCGCCGCCGAAGCTGGGCGCTGCGACGGCTACACCGACGACGCCGGCAGCGTCGCAGCCGCCCGCGCCAGTATGAAGGTGCCCGGCGACTGGGCAATTCTGGAGGAGACGATCTCGCGCTCGGTCATCGGACCCTATACCCGGATGGGCGACGAGCGCTGGACCAACTTGGTGAAGTGGACCCATTTCGCCATGCTAGAGGGTGAGGTGCTGGGCCTCACCCGCGCCAACGTTGCGGCTGCCAAGACCAGCGCCACCGACCCGTCGACGCGAAAGTTCCTCGGGCTCGAGGGCGGGTTCGGCAAGATGCTCGGCCTCGACGATGACTGGTCGTTCCGCATCATCCGCGACGTCGGCAATTACGGCGAGGTGTACGACACCTATTTCGGCGCGAAAGGGCTCGGCCTGCCGCGCGGGATGAACAACCTTTGGCTGAACGGCGGTCTGCAGATCCCGCCGCCGTGGTACTGAAAAGGGGCGCCGGCGGCTGATCACGCGGCCCTCGCCGGCGGCCCGGCGGGCACAGTGGCTGGTGCTCGCCGCCGCCGTGGCGCTGACGTTCGGGCTCGTCCGCACCGCCGGGCAAAACCTCGCCGCACGGCACATGGGGCTGAACTTCGACTACTTGTCGCTGCCAGCTAATTTCGACATCCCGTTCCACACTCTGCCCTGGGCCACCAGCGACAGCTACGCTTGGGCGCTGCTGGTGGCACTGGCGAACACGCTGCTGGTGTCGGCGCTTGGAATCGTCGCGGCGACCCTGCTCGGCCTACTGGTTGGCGTGATGCGATTATCGGTGAACTGGCTACTGCGGATGCTGGCGGCGAGCTTCGTCGAGCTGGTACGCAACACGCCCCAGCTCGTGCAAATCGTGTTCTGGTATTTCGTGGTGCTGCAGGTTTTGCCGTCGCCGCGACAAAGCATCATGCTGCCTCCCGGTATCTTGCTGAATATCCGCGGTCTCTATGTGCCGTCACTATACTTGGGGCCAGCTTCCGTTACGCTGTTGCCGGTGGCAGGGGGGCTGCTGCTGCTGGCCGTGGCGGTCGCCTTTATGCGGCGGGTGCGGCGGTGGGCGGCGTTACCGGGGTTGGCGGCTTGCGGCTTCGCGGTGGCTGCGGTACGGGCGATCGACTGGCCGGTGATCGGCGGCTTCAACGTCCGCGGTGGCGCCGTCGTGCCGCCCGAGTTGGTGGCGCTCTGGCTGGGCCTGTCGATCTACTCGGCTGCCTTTATTGCCGAGATCGTCCGCGGCGCGATCGAAGCCGTGCCGGTCGGGCAGGCCGAGGCCGCCCGGGCGCTCGGCCTGCGCCCACGGCGGGTGCTGCTCTCCGTGGTGCTCCCGCAAGCGTTGCGGATGATGGTGCCTCCGCTTACCAGCCAATACCTGAACTTGGTGAAAAGCAGCTCGCTTGGCGCCGCGATCGCCTATCCGGAGTTGTTTCAGATTTTTGGTGGCACGGTGCTCAACCAGTCGGGGCGTGAGATCGAAACAATGGCCTTGCTCGCGGCGGTCTTCCTATCCATCAGCCTCGCCGTCGCCGTCTTGATGAACTGGTACAACCGGCGCGTGGCGCCGATTACGCGATGACCGGCCTGAAGCGCCGGGCGGTGGTCAGCGGCTGGTTGCGGCGCAACCTGTTCAGCTCGGTGACGAACACGGTGCTCACAGTCCTGTCACTGGCGGCCCTGGTCGCCCTGGCTCGGCCGCTGCTGCAATGGTCCGTGCTTACGGCGCATTGGGACGGAATTAACCACACGCCCTGCACCGCCAGCGGCGCCTGCTGGAACTTCGTGCGCCTGCGCCTCCCGCTGCTGGTTTATGGCCACTACCCCGAGGCGGAGCGGTGGCGGGTGACCGTGGCTGGCGCCTTGCTAGTGGCGTTCGCGGTCCCGGTGCTGCGGCAGGGGCGGCATCGCGGGCAGTTCCTAGCCGCCCTGCTACTGCTATTTCCCGCGCTGGCCGGCCTGCTGCTGGTGGGTGGCGCGCCAGGGCTGCCCGCGGTCGACCTCGATGCCTGGGGCGGGCTGATGCTGAACGTCGTCATCGCCTTTGTGGTCACCGCCGCAGCGTTGCCACTCGGGGTGGTACTGGCGCTAGGGCGGCAGTCGCGGTTGCCCGTGGTGCGGACCGCGTCGACGGTGTTCATCGAGACTTGGCGCGGGCTGCCGCTGCTTGGCGTGCTGTTTATCTCGGCTGTCATGGTACCCTTGTTTTTGCCCAACGGCGTCAGTGCCGGACGGCTGCTGCGGGCGATCGTGGCTTTGTCGCTGTTTTACAGCGCCTACATGGCCGAGGTCGTGCGCGGCGGGCTGCAGGGCGTCGCCAGCGGCCAGGACGAGGCCGGCTATTGTCTTGGGTTGCGCCCCTTGCAGGTGACCTGGCTGGTGACCTTGCCACAAGCGCTGCGGCAGTCGATCCCAGGCTTGGTGAACACCGTTATCGACCTGTTCAAGGACACCACCCTTGTCAGCATCATTGGCCTTTTCGACCTCCTCGGCACCATGTCGCAGGCGCTCCGCGACCCGGCTTGGCCCGGCCTTGCAGCCGAGGGGTTCACCTTCGTCAGCCTCGTGTTCTTCGCGTGCTGCTTCGCCCTTTCCCTCTATAGCCGCGTTGTCGAGCAGCAATCGCGGCGGCGGTAGTCTTGGCGGGTCCTGAGTGAGGCGAGGTCATCCGTTCTGTCGCACTCGCCATCCAGGTGACCGCATTTCGAGGCCCGGGTGGCAACCCAACGAGTCCGCTCGAACCGCTCACTATCTAATTAGAAGAC
>JANXXW010000421.1 GCA_025350425.1 Rhodospirillales bacterium | reverse complement strand
AATTCCTGGGGCTACCGCTCCGACGATCTGAACTGGAAATCAGCCGCCGCATCGAGCGCGGCAGCGGCAGCCTGTTCCGCGTCAACGGCCGCGAGGCCCGCGCGCGGGACGTGCAGACCCTGTTCGCCGACCTCGCCAGCGGCGCCCGCTCCTCCGGCATGATCAGCCAGGGCCGCGTCGCCAACATCGTCAACGCCCGGCCGGATGAGCGCCGCCTCATCCTGGAGGAAGCGGCCGGGATCACCGGCCTGCACGCCCGCCGGCACGAAGCGGAGCTGAAGCTGCGCGCGGCCGAAACCAATCTTGCCCGCGCGGAGGATCTGCGCGGCCAGTTGGAGGTGCAATTGGAGGGCCTCAAGAAGCAGGTCCGCCAGGCAAACCGCTACCGCGCCGTGTCGGAGGCCATACGCTCCGCGGACGCCGAGTTGATATCGATCCAGCGCGCCGGCGTCGAGCGCGCCCGCGCCGCCGCCCATGCCGCCGTGCACGTGGCAAGGCAGGAAGTCGCCACCGCCACGGCACGGGCAACCGCCGCGACCACGCTGGCCACCGAGGCCGCCGCCGCGTTGCCGCCCATACGCGAAGCCGAATCAGCCACCCGCACCGCCCTCGAACGCCATCGCATCGCTGCCGAACAGGTCGCAGCAGAGGGCGCCCGTGCTCGCGCCGCGTTGAAGGACGCCGTCCAGCGCCTGGAGCAGATCGCCCGTGACCTCGGCCACGCCGAGCAGGGCCAGCGCGACGCCGCCGTCGCCCATGCCCGCCTGACCCAGGAAGACGTTCGGCTGGCCGCCGAGGAAGCCGCCCACCCCGCCCGCCTGCGACTCGCCGAGGCGGCGGCGAACGAGACCGCCGAAGCGGTGCGTGCCGCCGAGGCCGAAGCCAACAACGCCACCGAAACTGCCGCCGACCTCGTGGCGCGGGACCGGGCGCTGACCGAAGCCCTGACCCAGACAGAGCAGCGAGCGCGGCGCGTGGGCGAGCAATCCGCCCGCCTCCGCGACGAACGCTCCCGGGTCGCGTCCCAGTTGGTCGATCCCGCCCGCATCGCCGCCGCTGAGGCCGAACGCGCCCAGGCCGAAATCGCCATCGCCGCCGCCCGCACCGGCCTCGAACAGGCCGAACGCGCACGCGCCGCAGCCCAAGCCGACCTCGCCGCCGCCCGCGAGCGCGCCACCAGCACCGACGCGGCCCGCGCCAAGCTCGCCGCCGAATGCCAGGCGCTATCGGAGGTCCTCGCGGTCAAGGATGGAGAACGTTGGCCACGCATGGTGGACCAACTCGTGGTGCCCGCTGGAATGGAGGCCGCGTTGGGCGCGGCGTTGGGCGAGGAACTCGACTCTGCCGCCGACACATCGCACGCGCGCCATTGGCGTGAACTTTCGCCATTCGACCCCGCGCCATCGCTGCCCGCCGGCGTGGAGCCTCTCGCGGCCACCGTCCAGGCGCCGGCGGCGCTCGCCCGCGTGCTGTCCCAGATCGGCCTGGCGCCGGACGACCAGGCCGGCGGCTTCGCACAGCCCGATCTCCTGCCCGGCCAGATGCTCGTCTCGCGCGCTGGGGCCGTCTGGCGCTGGGACGGCTATACCATCAAGGCCGGCACCCCGACCGCTGCCGCCGTTCGCCTGCGCCAGCGCAACCGTCTCAGTGACCTACGCGCCCGCCTCGCCGCCGCCGAGCAGGAGGCGGCCATCTGGCGCGCCTCCCGCACCGAAGCCGAGGCCGCCGATCGCGCCGCCACCGCCAGCGACCAGCGCCTGCGCACGGAGCGCCGCGATTCCGAGCAGCGGCTGGAACGAGCCCGCTCCGCCACCGCATCCCTGGCGGTACAGGCGAGCACCGCCCAATCCCGCATGGCGGGACTCGACGAGCAGACCGCGCGGCTCGATACCGAGGTCGCCGAGGCCCAATTAAGTCTCGCCAAGGCGAAGGCCGCCCGCGCCGACTTGCCCGATCCCGCGGCCGGCCGCGCCGCCATGGAACGTGCGCGCGCCACCCTCGCCACTGCCCGCCAGCGCGAAACCTCAGCCCGTAACGACCGCGACGCCCAGGGCCGTGCCGCGTCCGGCCGCGCCCATCGCCGCCGAATTCTTACCCAGGAACACGCTGACTGGACGCTGCGCCGCGACGATGCGACCGGCCGCCTCATCGACCTCACCGCGCGACGGGACGAAGCCCGCGTCGCCCACGCCGAACTGGCCGACGCTCCGGCCCGCGCCGCCGCCCGCGCCGCCGAACTGGGAGGCGAGCGCGAAGCCGCCGAAGCCGCCCATCGCCGTGCCGCCGAAATCCTGGCCCGCGCCGAAGCCCAAGCCCGAGACACCGACCGCGCCGGCCGCGCCTCCGAGGCGGCCCTGGCCACCAGCCGCGAAGGCGTGGTCCGCGCCGAGGGCGAGGCGGTCCAGGCCGACCACGCCTGGGGCACCGTCGCCGAACGCATCCTCGAACGCCTTGGCACCAACCCGGCCTTACCCGACCCGCCCGCCGATATCGGCCCGGACACCGAGGACAAGGCCCGCCGACGCCTGGAGCGGCTGCAACGCGAGCGCGAGGAGATGGGACCGGTCAACCTGCGCGCCGAGATCGAGTCGCGGGAGATCGAGACGCAGATCGACACCATCGTCCGCGAGCGCGATGAACTCACCACTGCCATCGCCAAGCTGCGCGGTTCCATCGGCCACCTTAACCGCGAGGGCCGCGAGCGGCTGTCGGCCGTGTTCGAGACCGTGGACAAGCACTTTCAGACTTTGTTCTCTCGCATGTTCGGCGGCGGCCGTGCGCATCTGGCGCTGGTGGGCTCCGACGATCCGCTCGTCGCCGGCCTGGAAATCTACGCCCAGCCGCCCGGCAAGAAGCTCGCGGCGCTGTCCCTGCTGTCCGGGGGCGAGCAGGCATTGACCGCGCTCTCCCTCATCTTCGCGGTGTTCCGCTGCAATCCGGCGCCGATCTGCGTGCTGGACGAGGTGGACGCGCCGCTGGACGACGCCAATGTCGAGCGCTTCTGCGCCCTGCTGGAAGACATGGTGCAGGAAACCGGCACCCGCTTCATGGTCGTGACCCACCACCAGCTCACCATGGCCCGCATGGATCGCCTTTATGGCGTGACCATGCAGGAACGCGGCGTATCCCGACTGCTCTCGGTCGACCTACGCAGCGCCGCCGAGATGGTGGATCAGCCGAGGATGGCGGCGGAGTGATGGCGCCCGGTTAGACCGGCAGCGACACCGCGGCCCGTACGCCGCCAAGCGGGCGGTTGCTGAGCACGACGTCTCCGCCATGGGCACGCAGGATGTTGCGGGCGATGGGCAGCCCGAGGCCGGTGCCGCCGGTTTCGCGGTTGCGGCTGGTTTCGATGCGGTGGAACGGTTGGAACACGCGTTCGAGTTCGCCCGGCGGCACGCCCGGCCCGTCATCCTCCACCAGCAGCATGACCGAGCCGTTGACCGGCGCGGCCAGGACAACGCGCGCATTGCCGCCATATTTCACGGCATTGGCGACCAGGTTGGTCAGTGCCCGTTTGAGCGATTTGGGGCGGGCGCGGACGGTCACGTGGTCGGGTCCCTGATACACCAGCTTTTCGGTCATCTCGGGCTGCGCGTCGGCGGTCTCGTCCAACACGGTGCGGGCCAGTTCGGTGAGGTCGACCGCGGAGACCGGCTCGTCTGCGGCGATATCGCGGCCGAACGCCAAGGTGGCCGCGACCATTGATTCCAACTCATCGAGGTCGAGCATCATCTTCCGGCGCTGCTCGTCGTCCTCCATGAACTCGGCGCGCAGCTTCAGGCGGGTGATGGGGGTGCGGAGGTCATGTCCGATCGCGGTCAACAGGAAAGTCCGATCCTGCACGAAGCGGCGGATGCGGGCGGCCATGGTGTTGAAGGCGGCAGCGGCCTGCGCCACCTCTAGCGGTCCGGTCTCGGGCAGCGGCGGCGCGTTCACGTCCCGCCCCAGCGCCTCGGCGGCAGCGGCCAGAGTCGCCACGGGAGCGGTCAGGCGGCGCACGGCCCATAGCGTCAGCAGCGCCGCCGCCAGCGTCATGACGACGAAGGAAATCAGGAAATTAAGGGAGTGCCACGGGCGTACCGGCGGCAGCGGCATGGTGGTCCCGACCCAGCGGCCATCCAGCAGGCGCATCCCCAGGGCGATCCGGGCGATCTCCGCATCACCCCGGATGACCACCTCGCGCGGTCGCTGCAGTTGCGGCATCGGCACGAGTTGCATGCTGACGCGCAACTCTCGCATCAGCGGGGCGGGGGTCGGCGGCAGCTCGGCCCCGGGCGGAGAGGCGTCGAGCACGACAGCGGTGCCGTCGCGCAGATCCTCGCGCTGGTTCAACTCGGCCACCACGGCAGCGCGTTGCTCCGGCAGGGCCAGCGCCACGCTGCGATAGTTGTTCATCGCCCGGCTGGCGATGTCGCGGGTCTGGGCGAAGCGCTGCAACTCCATCCGGTCGAACGCATGGATGGTAAGCCCGGCCACCTGCACCAAGGCGAGGCTCGCCAGCAGAACGAGCGCGGTTCGCGCCGCGAGGCTGCGCG
Organism: Rhodospirillales bacterium; assembly: GCA_025350425.1. GTDB lineage: Bacteria > Pseudomonadota > Alphaproteobacteria > Acetobacterales > Acetobacteraceae > JANXTF01. The sequence continues at coordinate 267 of JANXXW010000421.1, read as the reverse complement.
GCCAGAGCCTTATCTGCACGGCTTGATATGCGCAGGGTCGGACGTCACGAACGCTCGACGCTGGCGGCGAGGACGTAGCCCCCGCCCCGGACGGTCTTGATGAGTTGCGCGTGCCGTCCGTCATCCTCCAGCTTGCGCCGCAGCCGGCTGATAGCGACATCGATCGCGCGATCGAACGGCCCGACCTGCCGTCCACGCAGCAGATCGAGCAGCATGTCCCGCGTCAGCACGCGGTTAGCACGGTCCACCAGGGCGACCAGGAGATCG
>JANXXW010000420.1 GCA_025350425.1 Rhodospirillales bacterium | reverse complement strand
GCCTCCCGCCCGGTGAACGCCCGCGCCAGCCGCACCGCCATCAGCGTGGCCTCGGTGCCCGACGAGGTGAACCGCACCCGCTCCGCCGAGGGCACCAGCCGCTGGATCGCCCGCACCCAGTCGATCTCCGCCGGATGGTTGGCGCCGAACTGCGTCCCCTGCCCCATCGCCTCGCGCACCGCCGCTACCACGGCGGGATGCGAGTGGCCGAGGATCAGCGCCCCATGGCCGCCGAAGAAATCGATATAGCGGTTGCCGTCCACGTCCCATTTATGCGGCCCCAGCGCGCGGTTCACATAGACCGAGTATGGATCGAGATAGCGGCTGTCATGCGCAATCCCGCTCGGCAGCAACACGGCCGCTTCCGCCGCCAGCGCCGCCGATCCAGGCGTGCGCTCCCGGTAGGCCGCCGAGATACGAGAATTGGTGCGGGCGGGGGCAATGTTCGCGGACATCGCGGACTCCTGAACAGATTCCGCGATAATGCCCCTCCGGACCCGTGTTGACAAAGCCGCCCGGTTAATCTCGCGCGGACGCCGGCAGAACCGCCATCGGTCATCAGCATCGGCATCACGAACACGTGTACAACGAGTGGGTGCGCGCGGAGGTTTCCAAGGCAGCGCTTCGCTACGGCTCAAGCGAACCGTACCGCCGCGCCCACCGAATTGGCCAACATCGGACGAAGCCGGCAGCAAGCCGGGACATCCCGGTCAGCCCGGTTGATCCCCACGCTTCCTCCCGTCGTGGCGTTTTTCTCGAAACGGGCGTCCTGCCGCGTCAGAGCGGAGGCGGCAGGACGGAAGCCCCACGATCTCGTATCCCACCTTGAACACGACAAAGTCTTGTGTATCGTCCCCTGGCGAAAGGAGCCGCACCGTAATGTGGCTCCGTCGTCGCTGGAAACGTCAAAGGGACCACAATGAACAAATATCTCGCCCCTGTTCTCGCCGGAGTGCTCGTCGCGGTCGCCGCTGTCAGCCCCGCCGCCGCGCAGGCGAAGAAGGAGCTGATCCTTCTCACCAACGCCTCCGCCGATTTCTGGACCATCGCGCGCCGGGGCATCGAGAAGGCGCAGAAAGAGCTTCCACAATACAAGATGGACATGGTCCTCCCCAGCGACTTCTCCGCTGCCGGCCAACGCTCCGTGCTCGACACACTCGTCGCCCGTGGAGTTGCCGGCATCTCCATCTCCGTCGTCGACGCGGCGCACTCAACCGAGGAACTGAACAGCGTCGCCGCCAAAACGGTATTGTTCACCACCGACAGCGACGCGCCCCAGTCCAAGCGTATGGCCTATATCGGCACCGACAATTTCGCGGCCGGCGAGCAGGCCGGCGGTGAGATCAAGAAGGCGCTGCCCAACGGCGGCAAGATCATGCTGTTCGTGGGCTCGCTCGACAGCGACAACGCCAAGCAACGGGTGGACGGCATCAAGAAGGCCATCGCGGGCACCAAGGTAGAGATCATCGACGTCCGCACCGACGAGACCGACCAGGCCAAGGCCCGCCGCAACGTCGAGGACACGCTGACCAAATACCCCAACATCGACATGCTCGTCGGCCTCTACTCCTACAACACGCCCCAGATCTACAACGCGGTGATGGACTCCGGTAAGTCCGGCAAGGTGAAGATCATCGGCTTCGACGAGGGCCAGCTCACGTTGAAGGGCATCTCGGAAGGCGTCATCATCTCGACCGTCGTGCAGCAGCCCTTCGAGTTCGGCTACCAGTCGATGATCGACCTCGATAAGGTGCTGAAGGGCGACAAGTCGTTCCTGCCCGCCGATGGCAAGATCATCGTCCCCACCCGCGTCATCGACAAATCCAACGTCGCCGAATTCATCGGCACGATGAAGCAGCTGCTGGCGAAATAGCCGTCCTACGTCCGTCATTGCGAGGAGCGCCAGCGACGTGTCAATCCAAGATGCCCAAGCGCGTGGCGACACGCTGGATCGCCACGCCGTACTGGCGACGCCTTGCAATGACGGCCCGTCTCGACTGACGGACATGCTGCTCGAACTACGCGGGATCACCAAATACTACCCCGGTGTGACCGCCCTCGACGACGTTGGTCTCGTGGTGCGCGCGGGAGAGGTGCTCGGCCTCATCGGCGAGAACGGCGCCGGCAAGTCCACGCTCATGAAGATCCTTGGCGGCGTCACGGCCCCGAGCGCCGGCCATATCGTGATCGATGGCACGGATCATCCGGAACTGAGCGTCACCCAGGCGACCCGCGCCGGCATCGCCTTCGTGCATCAGGAACTCAACCTGTTCGAAAACCTCGATGTCGCTGCCAACGTGTTCATCGGGCGCGAGCAGCTGTTCGGCGGTCCGCTCCGGCTGGTCGACAACGCCGCCCAGCACCGCCGCGTGGCCCCGCTGCTGGCCCGTCTCGGCGCCGATTTCTCCCCCGATGCCGACGTGGCGGAACTGTCGATCGCGCAACGCCAACTGGTCGAGATCGCCAAGGCGCTGTCCATCGACGCCCGCGTGATCATCATGGACGAGCCGACCTCCAGCCTCACGCAGAAAGAAACCGATCGCCTCTACAAGGTCATCGAAGACCTGAAGA
>JANXXW010000417.1 GCA_025350425.1 Rhodospirillales bacterium | reverse complement strand
CGATGCGATTCATCGCGATAGACAGGGTCTCATGCGCCTCGGGGCTGAGCGCGCCGAGCGAGATGCCGGGCGAGACGAGGCGCTTGCGGATCTCGGTGATGCTCTCGACCTCGTCTACCGCGATCGGCGTACGCAGATCGGTGCGGAAATCGAGCAGGTCGCGCAGGGCTACCGGCGGCATCTTGCGGACGGCGTCGGCGTAGCGGCGATAGAGCTGATAGGAATCGCTGGCGACCGCTTCCTGCAGCATGTGGATGAGTCCGCCATCGAACGCATGCGTCTCGCCGCGCCGACGAAGCTTGTAGACGCCACCTACGGGCAGCGTCACGACATCAGCGTTCCACGCAATCTCGTGCAGCGCCTGGACCTTCTTGGCGATGCCGCCGAGGCCCATGCCGGAGATACGGGATTGCATGCCAGGGAAGAACTCGGCAACCAAGGCGCGGGACAGGCCGATCGCCTCGAAATTGCAGCCGCCGCGATACGACGAGATGACCGAGATGCCCATCTTGGACATGGTCTTGAGCAGCCCCTTGTCGATCGCCTTCTTGTAGCGCTGCACGGCCTCCTTCAACGTCAACTGCCCGAACAGGCCGCGCCGGTGGCGGTCGGAGATGCTCTCCTGCGCCAGGTAAGCGTTGACGGTGGTGGCGCCGACGCCGATCAGCACAGCGAAGTAATGCACGTCCATGCACTCGGCGGCGCGCACGTTGAGGCTGGTGAAGGTGCGCAGGCTGCATCGCACGAGATGCGTGTGGACGCCCGATGTCGCGAGGATCATCGGAATCGGCGCGCGGTCTGGGCCGAGCGCCTCGTCGGTCAGGATGATGTGCGTGGAGCCGGCGCGCACGCCTTCTTCGGCCTCGCGACAGATGCGGGTGAGGGCTGAGCGCAGGCCGATCTCGCCGTCGGTGACGACGAACGTGCAGTCCACGACGCAGGCGGATGCGCCCATGGTCGCACGCATCGCGGCGAACTCGGCGCTGGTGAGGACCGGGCTTTCCAACTGCAACAGATCGAACTGGCTGCTGTCCTCGCCGAGCACGTTGCCGAGGTTGCCGAGCCGCGTCTTCAGCGTCATCACGCGGGTTTCGCGCAGGCTGTCGATCGGCGGGTTGGTCACCTGGCTGAAGTTCTGGCGGAAATAGCAGTGCAGGCCACGGTATTCGTCGGACAGCACGGCGATCGGCGTGTCATCGCCCATGCTGCCGATGGCCTCGGCCGCATCCTCCACCATGGGATGAAGGATCATCTCCAGTTCTTCCAGCGTGGTGCCGATCGCAAGCTGACGGCGGCGCAGCGCCTCGCCCTCGTACAGCACGGGCTCGGGCGCGTCGGTCTTGATGATGTTGTCGATCTGGCGGATACGCTTGGCCCATTCGCCGAATGGCTGGCGGGCGGCGAGCATGTCCTTCATCGCCTCGTCACCGTAGAAGCGCGCCTCGTCGAGATCGACGCCGATGGTCTGGCCGGGGCCGACGCGACCCTTCTCGAGTATCTCGCCCTCGTCGAACTTCACCATCCCGGCTTCGGAACCGACAACGAGGAGCGAGTTGGTGGTGATGGTGTAGCGCAGCGGGCGCAAGCCATTGCGGTCGAGACCGGCGATCACCCAGCGACCGTCGGTCGCGGCAATCGCGGCTGGGCCGTCCCACGGCTCCATGACAGCGGAGCAATAGTGGAAAAGGTTGCGATGCGCCTCGGTCATGGTGGCGTCCTGGCCGATGCTGGCCGGGATCATCAACGCCTTCGCCATCGGCGCGTCGCGTCCAGCCTGCGTCAGCACTTCGAACACGTTGTCGAGCGTCGAGGTGTCGGAGCCGCCGGCCTGGATGACGGGCTTGATGTCGTCCATGTACGGGTCGAGCGCTGGATACGACAGCCGCGTCTCGTGGCTCCGCATCCAGTTGATGTTGCCGGTGACGGTGTTGATCTCGCCGTTATGCGCCAGCTTGCGAAACGGTTGCGCCAGCCGCCATGTCGGGAAGGTGTTGGTGCTGTAGCGCTGGTGGTAGATCGCGAACCGGCTGACGAAACGGGCGTCGAGCAGGTCGGGATAGAAGTCGCTCAGGC
>JANXXW010000410.1 GCA_025350425.1 Rhodospirillales bacterium | reverse complement strand
CTCGCGGGGCTGATCGTGATCGACTTCATCGACATGGAGTCGCGGCGCAACAACACCCAGGTCGAGAAGCGCATCCAGGATGCGCTGAAGGTCGACCGTGCGCGCATCCAGATCGGGCATATCAGCGCGTTCGGCCTGCTGGAGATGAGCCGGCAGCGGCTGCGGCCGAGCCTGGCGGAGACCAGCTTCGTGCCTTGCCCGCATTGCGGCGGGTCCGGCCATATGCGCAGCGTCGAGAGTTCGGCGATCCATGTGCTGCGGGCGATCGAGGAGGAATGCGGCAAGATGCGCGGTGGCCAGATCATGGTCCATGTCGCAGGCGCCGTGGCCATGTATCTGCTCAACCACAAGCGGGACCGGCTGTCGGAGTTGGAGGAGCGGTTCGTGATGCGGGTGCATCTGGCCGGCGACGATAGCCTGCTGCCGCCACAAATCCGGGTGGACCGGATCAAGACGGCGCTGAGCGACGCGGAGCGCCCGGTAGCGCGGCCGATGGTGCCGGCGGCGTCGATGGCGGTGGAATCGGCATCGCTCGAGACAGCGGACGAAGAGGTGGCAGAGATCGCGGACGAGGCGTTCGCCGATGAAGTGCTTGTGAACGAAACCGACGAGGGCGTGCGGGAGGCGCGTCCCGCCGTAGCCCAGGGTGAAAATGCGGCGCCGGGCGAGGAAGCCGGACACGGCCGTCGCCGTCGCCGTCGCGGGCGCGGCTCGAGACGCGATGAGACCAGCGCCGTGGTCGCCGAGACGAGTGGCGCCGAAACGGTTGGCGAGGCGAACGATGACGCACCGGTCGATGTAGCGGCCGAAGCCGTGCCCGCGCCGGAGCACAGCGAGGATGCCGCCGTGGTAGCCGAGTTGGCTTTGGCCGAGCCGGCCGAGGCTGGCGCGAACGAGCAGCCCGTCATCGATCCGGCGGCATTGGACGAGAACGGGTTGCCGAAGGCGCGCCGACGCGGTCGCCGGGGCGGCGGTCGCCGGCGTCGTGATGGTTCGATCAGCGATGGAACCCCGCAGGAAGCGGCGCCCGACGGCGAAACGCCGGCGCCGGCTCCGTATGTGCAGGACTACGAGCCGGCCTATACCGGACCCACGCCTGCGGACCCGTTCGGCGCGCGCCCGTTCGACATCTACGACCTGATGGACGAGGAATTGCCGCCACTCGATATCCCACCCATGCCGATCGTCGTTCCAACGCTTTCGACGCCGCCGGCGGAACCGTCGATGTTGCCTGCGGCCGATATCGAACCCGTGCCGCATACCGAACCCGCGTTCGAGCTGCAGCCCGAGCCTGCGCTGCCGTTGCCGGAGCCGGTGGCGAACACGACTGAGCCGCCGCCCGAGGCTGTGGTATTCGAGGCTATGATACCGGTGGCTGTGGCACTCGAGGCTGTGGCGCCCGAGGCTGTGGCACCAGAGGCTGTGGTACCCGAGCCGGAGACTTCGGAGCCTAAGCCGGAAGCGCGGGAACCGGAGCCTGAAGTTGCGCCAGAGCCTGCGCTGTCTGCCTATATGCCGGTTCTGGTTGGGGCGTCGGACGTGGCACCTGCCGAGCCCAAGCGCGGATGGTGGAAGCGCTAGCCGCCGTCGTCGCGGGAGCAGGTCCCTCTCGCGACGACAGCCTGGCCTAGCGCCAGGCGTGCAACCGCTTCGCCGCTTCCGCCATGTCCGCTTCAGGCCCGCAATAGCTGAAGCGGACGTAGCGGTGGCCGCGTGCGCGATCGAAATCCACGCCGGGAGAAGCAGCGACGCCTGCTTCCTCCAGCATCCGGCGGCAGAAATCGCGGCTGTCGTCGGTGCGGTCGGAAACGTCTGCGTAAAGGTAGAATGCACCCTCTGTGGGTGAAAGATTGCCAAAGCCCGCGGCGGGGAGTGCCGCCACCAGCAGGTCACGGGAGCGGCGATACGCGGCGATGTTGGCTTCCAGTTCCCCAGTGCAGTCGAACGCGGCTTCGGCGGCGATCTGGGCGATGTGGGGCGCGCTGATGAACATGTTCTGCGCCAGGCATTCCACCGGGCGCACGAGATCGTCGGGCAACACCATCCAGCCGATCCGCCACCCCGTCATACTGAAATACTTGGAGAAGCTGTTCACCACGATGGCGCTTGGACTGTAAGCGGCGGCAGTCGCCAGCGGCGCGTCGTAGTGCAGGCCGTGATAGATTTCGTCG
>JANXXW010000398.1 GCA_025350425.1 Rhodospirillales bacterium | reverse complement strand
CCGCCCTGCATGACCAACACGACGACGCCCTCGGCCGAAGCCGGATCGCGGCCGGGTGTGAACGAGAACGGTCCCATGACGCCGGAATAGCTGACCTTCACCAGCGAAGCGGCGATCTTCTCGGAATCGGTGGAACCCGCGTCATCGATCGCCTTTGCCATGATGGACATCGCATCGTAGGCCTGAGCCGCGAACTGGTCTGGGTTCTTGCCGTATCTTTCCTTGAAGGCGGCGACGAATTTCTGGTTCACCGCATCCGGTTTGCCGATGAACCATGGGCTGCCGACCAGCAGGCCGTCTGCCGCCGGGCCGGCGATCTCGCCCAGCTTCGGCGAATTGGAACCGTTGCCGCCGATGAACAGCGTCTTTTTGTCGATACCGAGGCTCCTGGCGGCCAGCAACACGCCGGATACCGGCTCGACCAGCGCCGAAATCCCGATCGCATCTGGTGCCAAGCCCTTGATCTTGGTCAGCTGCGCCGAGAAGTCCGTATCCTTGCTGCCAAAGCTCTCCTCGGCGACAATTTTCAGCCCTGCCTTCTGGGCCGCCGCCTTCATCACGTCGTAGCCAGACTTCGAAAACGCGTCGTCATTGGCATACATGAGGGCGATGGTCTTCACGCCGCGTGATATCGCTTTCTTCAGCGTTACCGGCACCACGTCGCTTTCGGGCAGGGAGGTCCGAAACACGTAGGGTCCGATTTCGGTGATGCCGTTGGCAGTGGTGGACGTGCCGAGTATCGGGATCTTTCGCTCGTTGGCGACTGGCCCCACGGCGAACATCTCGTTCGAGAGGGTCGGGCCGATGAGTGCGATAACTTTGTCGCGACCGATCAGTTTACGGGCGGCGTTGATCGCCTGGTCCTTGTTACCCGCGCTGTCCTCGACGGTCAGCGCGATCTTACGGCCGCCCAGGATGCCCACCTTGTTGACATCGTCGAGCGCCAGATCCAACCCGGCTTTGATGGCGATGCCATACGCAGCATTCGGACCACTGAGGATCTCAATTGCCCCGACGGGCACGGTTTGTGCGGCCGCCAATCCGGGGATGGCAGCCGACAGACAGACAGTCCCCAAGACAAGGGCAAAACGTCTACGCAACATGAGTAGCCTCCCAGACACGACTTTCTGGGAAGCTACTGTAAAGCCGGAACTGGTCAACTATGCGTAAACGTTATGACACATAACAAGTCCGCCGCCCGTTTCCGGGCGACTATTCGCGATCATACTTTTCGGCGCTAGCTGAGCTTCAGGTTGGTCGCCGCAGCCTTGCCGCGCTCCATAACCACGTCGTAGCTCACCTTCTGGCCGTCGTTCAGGCCCTTGAGGCCAGCACCCTGGACTGCGGTGATGTGCACGAAAACATCCGTGCCGCCATCCTGGGGCATGATGAATCCGAACCCTTTGGTGGCGTTGAACCACTTGACTGTACCGATGGCCATAGATCGTAACTCCTCGCTTGGACCAGTCCGTGGTCGGACATGGGATGGGAAACGTGAAAAAGCCGCATCCTCGATGCCCCCCGGATGACGGTGGCCATGAGAATGCGGCTTTTTCAGCGAATTCGGAAAGGCTTTAGGCGATCTTAAGGTTGGTTGCGGCTGCCTTGCCGCGCTCCATCACCACGTCGTAGCTGACCTTCTGGCCCTCATCGAGGCCACGAAGACCAGCGCCCTGGACGGCTGTGATGTGAACGAACACATCCTTGCCGCCATCCTGTGGCATGATAAAGCCAAAACCCTTGGTCGTATTGAACCACTTAACAGTGCCGATAGCCATAACTGCCTCATTCTCCGTCTGAGTCGCCCCTGCGCGACATCGCACAGGATAGACAATCGGGTCGTGGAACCTCTTGAGAGCACCCGATCACGGAAGCGCAGCAAGCTAAGCCAAACACGATTGTAGACACGAGGTGCGCAGAAAGCGGCGAACGAGTCAATTACAACGTGTTTAACCGTGACACAGCCGTATGCTCTCCGGTGCTACAAGACACCAAGGCTTCACGCAACCCACACCGCCGCGAAAACAAGAAAGGCGGGTCCGAAGACCCGCCTTTCCACCGGTACGAAACGATCTGGATCAGAAATCCATATCGCCCATGCCGCCCATCCCGCCCATGCCGCCGCCCGGAGGGCCGCCGGCTGGGGCCTTGCGCTCAGGGCGCTCGGCGATCATCGCTTCGGTGGTGATCAGCAGAGACGCGACCGAAGCTGCATCCTGCAACGCTGCGCGGACCACTTTCGTCGGGTCGATGATGCCGGCTGCAACCATGTCCTTGTATTCGCCAGTCTGCGCGTCGAAGCCAAAATTGTACTCGCCGTTCTCGAGTACCTTGCCGGCGATCACCGCGCCATCTTCGCCGGCGTTCTCGGCGATCTGGCGCAGCGGGGTCTGCAGCGCCTTGCGGATGATCTCGATGCCAACCTTCTGGTCCTCGTTGTCGAACGCCAGCTTGGACAGGTTCATGGACGCACGAGCCAGGGCGACGCCGCCGCCGGGCACGATGCCTTCCTCGACCGCCGCACGGGTCGCGTGCAGGCTGTCGTCAACCCGATCCTTGCGCTCCTTCACTTCAACCTCGGAAGCACCGCCGACGCGGATAACGGCAACGCCGCCAGCCAGCTTCGCCAGACGCTCCTGCAGCTTCTCGCGGTCGTAGTCCGAGGTGGTCTCCTCGATCTGCGCCCGAATCTGGCTGCAACGGCCCGTGATGTCATCCTTCTGGCCAGCGCCCTCGACGACGGTGGTGTTTTCCTTCTCGATCAACACCTTCTTGGCGCGGCCAAGCATGGCCAGCGTCACGTTCTCGAGCTTGATGCCGAGGTCTTCAGAAATCACCTGGCCGCCGGTCAGCACCGCGATGTCTTCCAACATCGCCTTGCGGCGATCACCAAAGCCCGGAGCCTTCACGGCCGCGACCTTCAGGCCACCGCGCAGCTTGTTCACCACAAGCGTGGCCAGGGCCTCGCCCTCGATGTCTTCGGCGATGATCAGCAGCGGACGACCGGATTGGACGATGCTTTCCAGCAGCGGGAGCATCGGCTGCAGGCCGGACAGCTTCTTCTCGTGGATCAGGATGTACGGCTGATCCAGGTCGGCCACCATCTTCTCCGCATTCGTGATGAAATACGGGGAGACGTAGCCGCGGTCGAACTGCATGCCCTCGACCACGTCGAGTTCAGTCTGGATGCCCTTGGCCTCCTCGACGGTGATGACACCCTCGTTGCCGACCTTCTGCATGGCCTCGGAGATCATGCGCCCGATCTCGGCCTCGCCGTTGGCAGAGATTGTGCCGACCTGCGCGGTTTCGGCTGGCGTCGTAATCTTCTTGGACTTCGCCTTCAGCTCCTCCACGACGGATGCGACGGCGCGATCGATGCCGCGCTTGACGTCCATCGGGTTCATGCCGGCGGCAACGGCCTTGGCACCTTCGCGCACTATCGACTGTGCGAGCACGGTCGCGGTCGTTGTGCCGTCACCGGCCAGGTCGTTGGTCTTGCTGGCGACTTCGCGCAGCATCTGCGCGCCCATGTTCTCGAACTTGTCGGCAAGCTCGATTTCCTTGGCGACCGTCACGCCGTCCTTGGTGATCCGGGGAGCGCCGAAGCTCTTGTCGAGCACGACGTTGCGGCCCTTCGGGCCGAGCGTCACCTTTACGGCGTCGGCGAGAATGTCCACGCCGCGCAACATGCGCTGACGAGCGTCATTGCCGAAGCGTACGTCTTTAGCTGCCATTAATAATCTTCCTTTAGGTTTGTCTCGGGGGCGTCAGGGCGGAGGAAGCTTAGGCTACCTTCTGGGGGACAGCGGAGGCCCCTTCGACGATGCCCATGATGTCGCTTTCCTTCATGATCAGCAGCTCCTCACCATCGAGCTTCACCTCGGTGCCGGACCACTTGCCGAACAGAACACGGTCGCCAGCCTTCACGTCGAGGGTGACGACCTGGCCCATTTCGTTACGGGCGCCGGGACCGGCGGCGATGATCTCGCCTTCCATCGGCTTTTCCTTGGCGGTATCGGGGATGATGATCCCTCCGAGCGTCTTCTCCTCGGCGGTAATGCGACGGACGACCACCCGGTCATGCAGAGGACGGAACTTCATGCGGATCGCTCCTGGAACGTGGGCCAGCGAAAACCAGTCATCCGCCGGCAGGTTATTGGCATTCCCCCTAAGGGAGTGCCGGCGATCTAGGCGTTCCAGAAACGGAAGTCAAGACAACAGCAGCACTCGATCCGATTGAGTGCCAACATACTCGAATCACTGGGAAATTTGTTGCGCCGGACCAGAGATCCGGTGTCATCTCGTTGTAACCCGCGCGCTGAAGCGGGGTTACGAAACGGACGCCGACCGGCCCCAACGGAGAGTAATTGGAGACTGCGATGCATCCCCTGCCCAGCCCCATTTCCGCCACCCGTGACCTGCAACAGCAACTGCGAGGTTACCGGCTTACTACCGCGGAAATCCTCTACCGCCTACCCGACCATCCCATTGTCCTGCAAAGCTTTATTTGGCAGGAACTCGATATTGCCCCGAAATACCCTGTGCTACGCAAGTTTCTCGACTTTTGGGCCCACGAGATAGAAGGCAAGCTGCATTCGGTTCGGGTGGCCTCGATCGGCATCATCAGCGCGGCGGAATGGCGACATACGGAGCATGTGGCGCATTTGCATTAGCCAGCCGGCGCATCAGGATCAAACCCGCTAGCCCGGAGACGAGAAACAACACGATTCCTATGCCGATTTGGGTCGGGCGCTCTACTCGCGCTCCCGACCCTACGAGCGCAAAGATGATCGTTTGTGGGAGATAACCGATCGCCGAGGCCGCGACGAAGGGCGCGGCGGCGATAGTTGATACCCCAGCCATCAGGTTGAGCGCCAAGTTGTTGCCAACCGGAAGCAGCCGCAGCATCAAGGTCGAGAGAAACGGGTTTGCGGCGATGAAGCGGTCCCAGCGGACCAATCGGCCCCCGAACTTTTTGGCCAAGATCCGTTGCGCCCAACTACGGCCCGCCAGTCGCGCCCACCAAAAATCCATCAAGCAAGCGATGACGGTTGCCGTAAGCGCCAGGATTACCCCCGCAATGGTGCCGAAAGCGAACCCTCCGGCATAAGCGATCACCTGTCTCGGCACACCGATCGCACAGAACACTGCGCCCGCTCCGACGAACAATCCGGCCGACCGGCCCCAACCATGTGCCGCCGGGTCCACGATCGCACGCAGCAATCCGGCCGCCCCATCCGTCGGCAACAGCCGCAGCGCCAGCCCTGCGGCGAGAAGGCCGCACAGCAGCAACGCCGGGCGAAGCAGCGGCCTCAAACTCGTACTGACGGGCCGGACGAGTGTTCGATTTCAGGCCGGCGCCAACGCCGCTGCAACCAAAACATTCCGAACAGGTCGAAGACGCCCACCCATAGCCGGTCCAGCGTGCCGTAATTGGACTTTCCCTGCGTGCGCGGGCGGTGATTTACGGCGACCGACACCACGCGGCCACCGGCGCGGATGAACAACGCCGGGAGATACCGGTGCATGTGGTCGAAATGGGGGAGTTCCAGAAACGCCTCGCGACGGAATACCTTCAACCCGCATCCGCTGTCCGGGGTTGCGTCGCGCAACAATTGCGCACGGATGAAATTGGCCAGGCGTGATGTCCGGCGCTTGATCCAGGAATCGCGACGGGTGGTACGATGCCCAGCGACCAGCACCGGCCACGATCCGAGTTCCGTCTCGCGCAGCCCTCGCGCGAGGAGTGCCGGGATATCCGCCGGATCGTTCTGCCCATCGCCGTCCAAGGTCGCAATCCAGCC
>JANXXW010000392.1 GCA_025350425.1 Rhodospirillales bacterium | reverse complement strand
GCGATATCCCGAACAACCGCATCCTGCGCTGGGACGAGGAGACCGGCCTAGTCTCGGTATTCCGCAAGCCGTCCAACAACGCCAATGGCAACACGCGCGACCGGCAAGGACGGCTGGTGACATGCGAGCACGATGCGCGGCGAGTGACCCGGACGGAGTATGACGGATCGATTACCGTGCTGTGCGACAAGGTGGATGGGAAGCGGCTGAACAGCCCGAACGATTTGGTGGTGAAGTCGGACGGCAGCATATGGTTTACCGATCCGACATTCGGCGTCCTAGGGTATTACGAAGGCCACCTGGACACGTCTGAACGCACTCCGGCAGTGTACCGATGGGACCCTGCGACAGGTGTCGCGAGCGTGGTCGCGGACGATATCCCAGGGCCAAACGGGCTGGCGTTCTCTCCTGATGAGAGCCTGTTGTACGTGGTGGCGTCACGCGCGGAGCCGCGCGAGATCGTGGTCTACGACGTGGTTGATGGGACACGGTTGAAGCACGGGCGCGGGTTTATCGATGCCGGGCCGGGTGGCACGCCGGATGGGTTCCGGGTGGATGTGGATGGAAACCTGTGGTGCGGCTGGGGCATGGGTTCGCCGGAGCTGGACGGCGTTCGCGTGTTCGATCCCCAGGGTACGGCGATTGGACACATACGGTTGCCGGAGCGGGCGGCAAACGTCTGCTTCGGTGGACGCTGGCGCAACCGCCTGTTCATGGCAGCAAGTCATGGGCTGTATTCGCTCTACGCGAACACCCAAGGCAATCTGGGAGGTTAAGACAGTCTCGTAACTTCGTATTACGTAACAAAACTTATAATGAGTCATTAATAAAACTTAGCCCCACCGATTTAACGTGAAAGCGGAGGTTTCTGGCGGTTATTGTAATTATAGCATATCTTGTTGTCTGGCATCCGGTCCCTGTAGATGAAATTGTTCGGTTTTATGGGGATAATGCACGTGGGCCTAGTTTTCTCAGACCCGAGCATTGACGGACCCAACCTTCATATCCACGACCAGACTATTTCGTCATCGACCGGCTACGGCAATGATCTTAGTACGATATCGAACGGTCCAAGATCGGAATGGAGTCTCGCGCAATGGGCGCAGCGAAGTGTCATTACTCCCGCGGAAATTCAGGGCAGCAGGGTCCAGGCGACCGATACGATCTACGGCCAGTCCCTCTGTAATTTTAAGAAGCTGGACGGCAGCGAAGGATTGACGATCTACTGCGACCCCGCCACCGGCCATTACGCCTATAACCTGATGGAAAGCTCGAACAGCGCAAGCATCGCCGGTGAAAGCGATCTGTTCCTGCAGGTCGGCGCGCCAACCGTGGCAGGCCGGAGTTTCGCCAATCCGTTGACCCTGACGTTCGATGCAAAAATGATTCAGGCCGACGCGCGATACAATGTCGCGAGCAAAAGCGATCCCGCATCGCCCGTTGCCCAGGTCGCATGGGGCGCGGTCGCGCTGTTCGATCAGATAGGCGGACCGCACTACCAGCTGTTCCTGTCCGGCGGAGTTACCGACAGCCGCTATGGCACGACGCCGGTCAACTACTCGCTCGAGACGCAACTGCCGGACGGCACAACACAGGTGCTTTTCAATTCCACGGCAGCGGGCTCGGCGCCCATCGACTACTTCGCGAGCAACGGCCCCCCACAACTTTTGAGCTACAGCCTGACCGGGGCGCTGGAACAGGCGATCCTTACTCTTGGGTTGGATACGGGAAAGCCCCAGGTAGACAATCTCGCGTCGTGGTCACTCAACGGCGTCTATCTCGGCGTCGAAAGCCAGACGGGAACCACCGGACCGAACAGCCTGACCACGGAGATCCAGCTCTCGAACATCCAGGTCACGTCTGATCCGGCGACAGTCCTGCGGCCTGAGGACACGCGGGCAGGGGCGCAGTTGGTTGCGCCCACCGTCCCGGCCCACGCGTCCGGTTTCGACTACACCGATATTAGCAGCGGATTGTCGGGCTCGGTAGCGGGCACCGTCTTGACGGGAAATCAATACGGCATCCAGGCACTCTATACCTACACTGGCAGCGATGACGTTGCGATCTCCGCCAACCGGTCCGATGTCATGATCATCGGCGGTTCTGGCCAGAGCATCATTTCGTCTTTGGGTGGGACGAATGTGCTCGAAGCGGGCACCGGGACCTCATGGCTGACCGGATGCGCTACGGGAACGGGAAGCGACACGTTCATGGCGGATTTGCAGCCGAACCAGACGCGCTGGGTCGGAGTGAGTAATTTCCACAGTGGGGAATGGTCGTTGATCGAAGATGTCCTACCCGGGGCTGCGACATGGGCCTGGAAGGACGTGTCCGGTTATATGGGCCGTCCCATTATGGAACTTGATATCAAGGACAATTTCGGCGGCGAGACGTCCATGAACTTCGACGGGTTGAAGCCTTCTGATCTTCGCAACGTCGAAACCGACGCGAAGAATATCGGTGGCTTGAACTATTTACAGGTGACGTTCTACTGACCGCCGCATCGCGCCCGGGAGTCAGGCCATGCCCTCGGCAACGGCCGCCATCAAGGCCGGGTGGAGGTGAGGGTTGGCGGCGACGACATCGCCGGACTCACGAGGATCGGAATTTTTGGGATCGGTCGCATAGCCACCGGCTTCGCGGACGATAAGCAGCCCGGCCGACGTGTCCCACGGCTTCAGGCCGAGTTCCCAAAAACCATCGTAGCGACCGGCGGCAACCCATGCGAGGTCGAGCGCTGCGGCACCCAGGCGCCGGATACCCGCGACCTGGGGCATCAATGCGCCCAGTGTGCGCGCGAAGGCGAGGCGGCGTGTCGCGCTGACGGCGGCGAACGGAATGCCGGTTCCAAACATCGCCTCCTTCATGTCGCGGCGGGCGGACACGCGCAGGCGGCGGTCGTTGAGAAAGGCGCCGACGCCCTTCTCGGCCCAGAACATCTCGTCCACCGCCGGAGCATAGATACAGCCGGCCGCAATCTCGATCCCGCCGTCCTGCAACCGCCGTTCGAGCCCGATCGAGATGGCCCAATGCGGGATGCCGTGCAGGAAGTTGGAGGTTCCGTCGAGCGGGTCCACCACCCAGCGCCAGGTCCAGTTGTCCGAACCGCTGGCCCCGCTTTCCTCCATGAGGAACGCATAGCCGGGGCGGGCCTTGCCGAGATCCTCGCGGATGGATTGCTCCGCGCGGAGATCGGCCTGGGTCACGAAATCGCCGGGGCCTTTTACGCTGACCTGCAGCTGCTCCACCTCGGCGAAATCGCGCAACAGTCGCTTTGAGGCGCGCTGGACGGCATTCTGCATAACCGTCATGTGGGCGGAAAGACGGAGGGCCATCGTATCAGCCCTTATAACGCTCCACGTAACTGGCGTCCTCGGTCTTCACTACGATCTTCTCACCGCTCTCGATGAACGGCGGCACGGCGGTTTTAACGCCGTTGGAGAGCCGTGCGGGCTTGTAGGAACTGGTGGCCGTCTGGCCCTTCACCACGGGATCGGCCTCGATCACCTCCAGCACGACAGTGGTAGGCAGATGGATGCCAACCGGGTCGCCTTCTACAAGGTCGATGGTGACCTTCATGTTGTCCTGAAGAAACGGTGCGAGGTCGCCGAGGATGCTGGCGTTCAAGATGGCCTGCTCGAAGGTTTCGGGGTCCATCAGCACGATGTTGTCGCCGTCCATGTAGGAGTAGGTGTATTCCTTCTCCTCGGTCATGAGCCGCTCGACCGTGTCGGCGGTTCGCCAGCGCTCGTTGGTTTTGTTGCCCGTCTTAAGATCGCGCATTTCGACCTGGATGAAGGCGCCGCCTTTACCAGGAGTGATGATCTGCTGTTTCAGCACCGTCCAGCGGCGCCCATCATGCTCGATCACCTGGCCGGCACGGATCAGGTTTGCCTGCTGCTTCATCGGAAACTTTCGGGGGTGGAATGCGAGGGACGTGTCTAGACCGCGCCGCAAGGGCGGGCAAGACAGGCCCGACAGGCGGGGCAGTTCCAGGCTGGTCAATCGACCTCTTTTTGCCATAAACAGCCACCATGCGCCCGTAGCTCAGTTGGTTAGAGCGGGCCGCTCATAACGGCTTGGTCGCAGGTTCGAGTCCTGCCGGGCGCACCATACTGGCATTTGCCTCGCGCAGGCCCCGCTTCTAGAACACCGTCATCCAAACTGACCGCCGACCGCACGGGAGCCGCCCATGGCCAGCTATCAATATGCTTATGTGATGAAGAACCTGACCAAGGCCTTTCCCGGCGGCCGTGAGGTTTTTAAGGGCATCACCTTGTCGTTCCTGCCGGGCGTGAAGATCGGCGTGCTCGGTGTGAATGGCGCCGGCAAGTCCACGCTGCTGAAGATCATGGCGGGGCTGGAGACGGATTACGGTGGCGAGGCATGGGCTGCCGAGGGCGTGCGCGTCGGTTATCTCGCTCAGGAACCGAAGCTCGATGTGACCAAGACGGTCTCGGAGAACGTGCAGGAGGCGTTCGGACCGTTGAAAGCGGCGCTGAATCGCTTCAACGAGATCTCCAACCTGTTTGCCGAGCCGATGAGCGACGAGGAGATGAACACGCTCCTCGCGGAACAGGCGGAGTTGCAGGAGAAGATCGACGCCGAGGATGGCTGGGAGCTGGAACGGCGGGTGGAAATCGCGCTCGACGCGCTGCGCTGTCCGCCGCCGGATAGCCCCGTCACCAACCTCTCGGGTGGCGAGCGGCGTCGCGTGGCACTTTGCCGCCTGCTGTTGGAAAAGCCGGAGATGCTGCTGCTGGACGAGCCGACCAACCATCTGGACGCAGAAAGCGTGGCGTGGCTGGAAAAGACGCTCCGCGAGTATGCCGGCACCGTGCTGGTGGTGACGCATGACCGCTACTTCCTGGAGAACGTCACCAACTGGATTCTAGAGCTTGAGCGTGGGCGTGGCTTCCCGTTCGAGGGCAACTATTCCAGCTGGCTCGACCAGAAGCGTAAGCGGTTGCAGCAGGAGGAGAAAGAGGAGAGTTCGCGCCAGCGCAGCCTTGCCGCCGAGCAGGAATGGATCGGGTCAACGCCTCGGGCGCGCCAGACCAAGAGCAAGGCGCGCATCCAGAAATACGAAGAAATGCTGCAAAAGAGCCAGGACATGGTGGGCGGCACCGCCGACATCGTTATCCCGCCCGGCCCGCGTTTGGGCGGCACGGTCATCGAGGCCGAGCAGCTACGCAAGGCGTTCGGCAACCGGCTGCTGATCGACGACCTCGACTTCAAGTTGCCGCCTGGCGGGATCGTTGGCGTGATCGGGCCGAACGGCGCGGGCAAGTCCACGCTGTTCCGCATGATCGTCGGCGACGAGACGCCGGATACGGGCAAGCTGACGGTCGGCGAGACGGTCAAGCTGGGCTATGTCGACCAGAGCCGCGACAGCCTGGACGCCGACAAGTCGGTGTGGGAGGAGATCAGCGGCGGAACCGACGTGATCCACCTCGGCAAGCGCTCAGTGCCGTCACGCGCCTATGTGGGCGCGTTCAACTTCAAAGGCTCCGACCAACAGAAGAAGGTCGGTATCCTCTCGGGCGGCGAGCGCAACCGGGTACATCTGGCCAAGATGCTCAAGACCGAGAGCAACGTCATCCTCCTTGACGAACCGACCAACGACCTCGACGTGGACACGCTGCGGGCGTTGGAGGAGGCTCTGACAGAGTTCGCGGGCTGTGCTGTCATCATCAGCCATGATCGTTGGTTCCTGGACCGCTTGGCGACACATATCCTGGCATTCGAGGGCGACAGCCACGTCGAATGGTTCGAGGGCAACTTCCAGGATTACGAGGCAGACAAGCGTCGGCGTCTCGGGGCGAACGCGACCGATCCTCACCGGGTGAAGTATCGGCCGCTGGCGCGATAACCTAGATCGTCACCCACATCCCGCTCTTGGCGCTCACCGCGATCGCGTGCAGCGCCAAGGCGGTGTCGATGGACTCGGCTTCGGTCGCACCGTTCCAGTGCTGCGGACCGTTCCGGACCATGAGGGCGAAGGATTCTGCTTCCGCGCGGAACCCGTCTCCACCCGAAACCTCGATCGTTTCGAACGGGACCGAGAATGCGGTGCCGCGCCTAACGCGCAGGAACAGCGAAGCGTCGGCCGGGGCGTGATTGCTGTAGCCGGTCTCGATCACGCCGTTTTCGCCCACGATGGTCGCATGGCGGTGGCCGGCGCTCGCGATGCTGCTGCTGAGTTGGGCGAGGACGCCGCCGGGGAACTCGATGGTTGCCGCGACGGTCTGGTCCACGCCGCCTGGGGTGTAACTCGCGGCGGCGTGGACGCGAACGGGCCGGGCGCCGGCCACGATCCGGATCATGCTCATGGCATAGGTACCGGCATCGAGCAGGCCACCGCCACCGCGCTCGGGGTTAAGCCGGATGTTGGCGGGGTCGCCGAGCGGGGCGCCTTCCGGCGTCACCAGGGCGAAACCGAACGCGGCTGAGATAGACTGCACCCGGCCGATAGTGCCCTCGGCCAACAATTCGCGCATCCGCAGCGTCTGCGGCTGGGACATGTAGGGGTAGGCCTCGACCAGATACACGCCGTGCGCGCGGGCGGCGGCGAACATCGCGGTGGCCTCAATGGCATCCATGGCCAGCGGCTTTTCACACAGCACGTGCTTCCCGGCCTCGACGGCTCGGATCGCCCATTCATGGTGCATGTCGTTGGGAAGCGGGATGTAGATGGCCTCGATGTCGGGGTCGGCCAGCAAGGCCTCGTAGGAGGCATGGGCTTTGGGGATGCCGAGTTCGGCGGCGAAGGCGACCGCCTTCTCGGCGCCACGACTGGCAACGGCGGCCACCGTTGCGATTGACGAGCCGGCCACTCCACGCGTGAACGAGCGGGCGATGTTGGCGGCACCGAGGATGCCGAAACGCACAGGAATAAAGCTGGTCATCGGTTCAATCTTTTTGTTCGCGTATCATAACGAGGTGTTCCTCGTGGACCTAGGCTAGCGATCCCGTTTGGCCTGGGCGACCTTGGTGGCCTTCGACACGCGTCCGACCTCGCGGGGGTCCATCCGGACAGAGGGTTGCTTGCTGCCCTTGGGTTGCATGCCCGTCGATGCCGTCCGGCCTGGGCCTGGGTGTTGCGGCGTCGCCGCCTTCTTGGCGTCCAAGGCCTTGCGCAGCGTCTGCGTCGTGGTTGGCCGATTGAGCTTCCGCAAAGCGGCCGTCACCCGCTTCAGCGCCTCGACCAATACCTCTACCTTGGCCTCCGTGCCGGTGTTGTCGCGGGCCGGGGCTGCTCCGCGCGCATCGGTTTTGCCCCGCATCTCGCGCTGTTGCTGGCTTGCCATACGGCGGGATCGGTCGCGCGCCTCGCGAAGCCGCTTACCGAGGGCCTGTAAATTAGTCTTGGTCAATGTCTCCAGGGAAGGCGATCTCGTCTCGGCGACCATTTCGCGTTCCGCGACATTCAGCAGCTTATCTTCGTGCTCAGCGGACGCGTTCATCTGACGATCTCCCTAGGGCAAGGTCAAAACTATCCGGACTACGCACGCACACTAGTCAAACTTTCCTCATACACAAGGAAAGTCCGGCTCGGCTGCACGCCCAGGCTTTCGATCAGGCGCCGCATACGAGTGTTGTCTTCGAGGACCCATCCGAGGTCCATGGTCTCGTAGGGATATCGCCCAAAGCGTTCAAGCAATTCGTCCATGAGGATGCCGGCCAGCAGCGCGCCCAGGGTGCTGTCGCGGAAGCGGCGGCGGACGCCGAGCAGCAGGACGCGGGCGGAACGGTAGCGACGGCGATACATGCGCCACGCCAACTTTGCCCAGCCGGCGGGACTCGGGGCGCCGCCCACTCCTTCCAATGCGTCGTACAGATTGGGCAGCATGAGCGCGAAGGCGACCGCCTCGCCGTCTAGCTCGATGACCACGAAATCGTCGTGGACCAGGACGGGTTTCAGCTCGCGGATCATGAGATCCACTTCGGGCTGGGTCAGTGGCACGAAGCTCCAATTGTCGTGCCAGGCGTCGTTGAACAGGTCGCGCAACAGCCGGCCTTCTTCGGGCAGGCGCTTGGGGTCAAGGCCGCGGACGCGCAGCTTGGGGAGCCGGCGGCGCAGCGCCTCGCCGCGTTTCTGACGCGTCTGCCACCCCGCTCCGGTCTTCGGCAGCGTGTAGGACACCAAGGTTTTGATGATCGGCAATCCGAGCGCTTCGAGGTGGTGGGCGAGATAGGCCGGGTGCCACGGGTTCATAATGACGGAGCCGAGCGCCTGCCCGGTAGCGAGCAGGCCGGTCTCGCCGTTGATCGACAAGGCGAGCGGGCCGCGCATCCGCTGCATTCCTTGGGCCAGGAGCCAGCCACGC
Source organism: Rhodospirillales bacterium (assembly GCA_025350425.1). Classification (GTDB taxonomy): domain Bacteria; phylum Pseudomonadota; class Alphaproteobacteria; order Acetobacterales; family Acetobacteraceae; genus JANXTF01. The sequence continues at coordinate 2,429 of JANXXW010000392.1, read as the reverse complement.
GCGGCTTGGAGCAGGGCCGCGACAACGCTGCGGTCGTCGATGGCGTCGAGACAGCCGAAGCAGCCGATCGCCTCGCCCCAGGTCTCCAGGCCGGCTTCGTCGATCTGCGCCGAGATGCGGCCGATCGGCTGGCCTCCGCGCGAGGCAAGGAAATACTGGGCCCGGCCATGGGCGAAGAAGCCTGACTTCGCCGGGTCAAGCAGACCCCGGCGTTCGAGGTCCAGCGGGGCAACGAAACCCGGCATGCCGGCGTAGAGGATGCGGGGCAGACGAATGAAGGCGCCAAGCGCGCGTTTGCCGCTCACCGGCTCGACGATGACGGAATTGGCCGATGCTGAGTCGCCATGCGACATGGTTGATGCCCTTACGCTGTTATGCGGCGGTCTCGTATGCACCGGGGCCACGGTTACCTGAAAGGACACGTGTTTGGCCATCCTCATCACCGGCGCGTCGAGCGGCATCGGGGCGGCCGTGGCACTGCGCTACGCGGCCCCTGGCGTGAGCCTGAGCCTTTGGGGCCGGGACGCCGCGCGGCTGGCGGCCGTGGCCACCCGGGCGCGAGAGGCTGGGGCCAGCGTCGCAATCGTCGCGGTCGATATCGCCGATTCGGCGGAGGCGGTGCGCCTCGCGGAGGCGGCGGACGACGCCGAGCCGTTCGACGTGGCGATCCTGGCGGCCGGGCGGGGCGGAGTGCGGGCGGCCGGGCAACTCACTGAGGATGCAGGGGAGGTCGTGTTGATCACGGCCGTGAACCTAGCGGCACCCGCCGCGATGGCCAGCGCCTTGGCGGGGCGTATGGCCGCACGGGGGAGCGGGCGGATTGCGCTGATCGGCTCTACGGCGGCGTTCTTTCCGTTGCCCCAGGCACCCGCATATTCGGCCTCGAAGGCCGGGCTCGCCGTGTTCGCCAGCGCATTGCGGCTGGCGGTACAGTCTCGCGGCGTCAGCATCACGCTGGTCTCGCCCGGGTTCGTGGACACACCGATGAGCCAGGGGCTCCACACGGCCAAGCCGTTCCTGATCTCGGCGGACAAGGCAGCGGGCCTTATCGTCGCGGCTGTGCAACGGCAAACGAGGCATGTTATCCTGCCATGGCAATTCGCGCTGTTGCCGCTTATTTCCTGGCTCGTTCCCGTCTTTTTGCGGGATCGTATACTGCTGCGTTTGGATGCGCGCCCCATGTGACGACCTCGGGACTTCACTTGCACGAAATTTGCTACCAGTGATGCTCACGCGGACCTGAAGGCCATACGGAGTTTTTGGATGGACAATCGGACACAGTTCAATGATTTCGCCGAGCGGCGCTTCCGCCTCGCCGGGCGCGATCTGCTACCTGCGATCGAGCATTTCATGGGGCCGTTCGACAGTCTGCCACGGCCCGCTGACGGCCGGCCGCTGGTCGGCTTCTCGCATTACGACTATCTTGGCCTAGTCCGAGACCCCCGCGTGTTGGCCGCCGCCGAGGCGGTGATGCACACCCACGGCATTGGTGTTTCCGCCTCCCGCATCGTCGGTGGCGAACGGGTGCTGCATAAGGACCTGGAGAAGGATCTGGCAGAGTTCCTGGGCTACCAAGCCTGTCTAACGCTGGTGAGCGGTTATCTTACCAACTCGACTGTCATTGCGCACATTCTAGGCGCGCGCGACCTGCTGATCGTGGACGAGCTTTCGCATAATTCGATCCTGGCGGGCGCGGCTGGTGCCAAAGCCACGAAGATGGTGTTCCGTCACAATGATCTAGCCCATCTGGAAGAGGTTCTGCAGGAGCAGCGCGGCAAGTTCCGGAACTGCCTGATCGTGGTGGAGGGTCTATATAGCATGGACGGGGACGTGCCCGACCTGCCGGCGATCCTGGAGATGAAGGAGCGGCACGGCTGCTGGTTGCTGGTTGACGAGGCGCACTCACTCGGTGTGCTGGGTAACACCGGCCGCGGCATCTCCGAGCATTTCGGCACCGACCCTGAGCGCATCGATCTCGTGATCGGCACGCTGTCCAAGACATTGGTGACGTGCGGTGGGTTCGTCGCTGGCGGCCAAGTGGTGATGGACTGGTTCCGCTACACTCTTCCAGGATTCGTGTTCAGCGTCGGACTGCCCTCGCCGGTCGCGGCAGGGGCGCACGAGGCGTTGCGGATCATGCGTGCCGAGCCGGAGCGAGTGGCGCGATTGCGGTCAAACTCCGAATTCGCGGTAGCCGAGGCGCGGGAGTTAGGTCTCGATACGGGGCCGGCGATCGGGCGAGGGGTTATTCCGCTGCTATTCCAGGACGTCCAGGCCACCGTGACGGCGGCGACCGTGATGCTGGCGGCGGGCTATTATTGCCCGCCAATCGTGCAGGTCGGCGTGCCGCGCGACCTGCCGAGGCTGCGGATGTTTCTCTCGGCGGCGCACACGCGGAGTCAGATTTCCGGGGCCCTGGCGGCTGCGGC
>JANXXW010000381.1 GCA_025350425.1 Rhodospirillales bacterium | reverse complement strand
CGATCCTGGTCGATACGCTGGATCAGCGCATCATGGTCACGCCGTATCGCGGCGAGTTGGTCCATTTGCCCTGCTGGATCGCTCAGGTTGCTGGTATTGATGAACAGACCGCCTGGTACCGCGTCCTCGTTCGCGTCGGAGGCGACGCAGAGCAGGTAGCGCGCGCGGGGCAGACCGTCGCACATCTCGATATGCGAGTCGCCCCGGCGCTCAAACACCAGCGGCGGGACGCGAGCCGGGTCCCCATCGTCGCGCAGGATCGCTGAGCCCACCAGCACGCGTTGCGAAAACAGCGCACAGTTGGCAAAATATCGTGTCACGAGCGTTTTGAATTCCGCTCGGGTCAGTTCGTGAACGTGATATTCCGTTGCAGGCACTCCGGCCGGCGAAAATATGTCGCGGTCGGGCGTGCTCAGGATCAACTTGCCGCCGGGCCGCAGGATGCGCCGCGCCTCGGACATGAAGCGGTCGTGATCGACGAAATGCTCCAGTGTCTCGAACGACACCAGGACGTCGATGGAGCCGTCCTCGACTGGGATTTCGGTGGCCGAGCCTTGGCGAAACATCAGGTTCTGGCTGACGTAGCTGACCGCCGCGTGCTCGACCGCTTCAAGATCGATATCCACGCCGATCACCGACTCGGCGACCTGGGCGAGCAGCGCCGAGCCGTAGCCCTCGCCGGATGCGATATCGAGCACGCGCTGGCCACGGCAGAAATGCCGCGCCATGTAGTAGCGATGGAAATGCTCGACTTCGGTTTCGAGCGAATGTCCGGCGCTTAACCGTTCGCCGGTATGGGCCATCGTCGCGCGCGGTCTTTCCCCCTTGAAGATCTCACCCATGAGTCAAACCACCCAAGACTCGGCGCCTTCGTGCGTGAGATGCACGCCGGACGCGGTGCCGCCGGCGGCATTCAACGCACGAATGACATTGGTGCGACGGGTGGGCGGTACAAGAAACATCATGAACCCGCCGCCGCCGGCGCCCGAAACCTTCCCCCCCGTGGCGCCCTGCTCGAACGCCACGTCGTGTAGCCGCTCGATCAGCTCGGTACTGATGCCGCTCGCGGTGCGCTTTTTGGCGATCCAGGAGCGGTTGAGAATGGCGGACATGCGCGGGATCTCGCCGCGCAACAGGGCTTCCTTCATTTCGATCGCGTCGGCTTTGAGTTGATGCAGGCTGTCGTAGTTACCGCCTGCCGTCATGCCGCGCTGTTGCTCGCTTATGATCTGTTCCGACTTACGCGATACGCCGGTGAAGCAAATCACCATCGAGGTTTCCAGCTCGTTCAGCACCCCAGCCTTAAACCGCAGCGGGTTCACGATGACGCGGTCACCAGCCATGAATTCGATGAAGTTGGTGCCGCCGAACGTTGCCGCGTACTGGTCCTGCTTGCCACCCGCCAGACCAAGTTCGATACGCTCGATCTCGAAGGCGATATGCGCAACGTCGTACTGGCCGAGCGGCAGGGAGAGCAGCGTGGTGAATGCCTCCACCATCGCGACCACGAGCGCGGACGATGAGCCGAGACCAGAGCCTGCCGGCGCGTCCACGAACGAGGTGATGCGCCACGGCATCAGCCGACCGTCGCCGAACTGGCGGACGATGCGGCGTGCAACTCCGGCATGAAGCGTCAACGTGGCGGCATCCAGCGCCGCGAGGTCGGGCTCGAAGCTCTCGGACCGGTCGAGGTCAGGCGCCACGAAATGGAGGCGGCCGTCGTTCGAGGGCTCAATGAAGGCGTAGGCGTAGCGGTCGATAGTGGTGTTCAGCACAGCGCCGCCGAACTCGTCGCAATAGGGACTGAGGTCGGTGCCGCCGCCCGCGAGCCCAAGGCGGAGCGGCACGCGGGCGCGGATGGTGCTGGTGAGAGAATTGCTCGCCATGCGTCAGGCGCTCCTGGTGCGCACGGCCCACGGCTTTGGACGCCTGGGAGGCGCGGCGAGCACCAGGTCGTCGTCTATCGCGAGCAGTGCGGGATTGTGGAAGGGATCGCGGTCGAACGCGGCGCCCAGATACGACAGCACGTGCTCGCGCTCCATGTTGAAGCGCGCGAGCGTCTCGGGGCTTTGTATATCGGCACCCCGCGTCGCGAGTTCGACATGGGTCAGCACGGCGTTCGGTGTCCAGACGATGCGATAGCCGTTCGCGCGCACGCGAAGACAGAGGTCGATGTCGTTCCACGTCACCCGAAGATTGTCTGCGTCGAGCCCACCGACTTCCTCGAACACGCCACGCCGGATCGCGAGGCAGGCGCTGGTGACGGCTGCGAGGTCGCGGGTCATGGCGAGCTGGCCGAGATACCCCGTGGCGTCGCCCGCCGCCCAGCGCAGGATGTGCTTGGCCCCGCCGTCCGGCCCGAGCATGAGTCCGGCATGTTGCAGAGTCCCGTCGGGATACAGCAGCTTCGCGCCGACAGCGCCGACCGCTGGGCGCATGGCATGGCCGACCATCTCGTGCAGCCAGCCCGGCTCGATCACTTCGATATCGTTGTTGAGCAGCAGCAGGATTTCGCCGCGCGCCTCTCGCGCCGCCGCGTTGTTCATGGCGGAATAGTTGAACGGGCCGGGGAACCGCAGCACGCGCACCCGGCTGTCGCGACCGAGTTGGGCGAATAGCTGCCTTGTGGCCGGCTCGACGCTCCCGTTATCGACGATCAGGACTTCGAGCGCGGGATAATCGGTGTGGCCCAGCACTCCCGCGAGACATGTCTCCAGCAGATCGGCGCGGTCGCGTGTGGGGATGATTACGGAGACGAGGGGGGCTGGGTCCGGAACCGGGAATGCAACTCGTGGCCAGAGCCTTCCGCCGATGATGGCCTCGTCGAGCACGGCGCCGGAATGCGTGCGCGCCACGTTGGCCCGCACGACTTCGAGCAGTCCCGGATGTTGGCTGGTGGCGGTTTCGTCGGGGAAGTCGGGTGCCCGATTGCGGCCGCCGCGCCCGCGATGGAACAGGATGAATGGCACATGTGTGGCTGCCGCCGCCGGACCAAGTACGCGAAGAATGAGGTCGAACCGACCATGGGGCGCCATGTCGGTGCGTAGGCCACCTTCCGCGCGCCAGCGATCGGCGCGGATCATGGCAAGCTGGCCGATCGCGTCGCCGGCCAGCAGGAGGTCGGGGTTCCAGCCGGTCTTGAACCGTGGGGCGTAGCGGCGGCCAGTGCCCTCGATGCGATCCTCGTCGCCGTAGATCACGACCGCGTCAGGTGCCGCCGCGAACGCGGCGGAAACGAGATACATCGCCTCGGGCGCCAACTGGTCACCGGCTTCGAGGATGCCGGCAAACGCGCCCCCGGACCCGGCAAAGGCCGCGTCGATCGGGCAGGCGGCGCCGGGGCCGGTGGGGATCAGAGTAACTCCCGGGGTTTGGCGTTCAGCACGAGTGAGAGCGTCGCGGGTCGCGGGGCTGGTGTCGGCGGGCAGACCGATGCGCAACTCGACGAAGGGGTAGAGTTGCCGGCGGACGGAGGCGATGGTCTCCAGTGCCAGGTCCACGCGGTATTGGGGGGCCGCCATCAGCAACGTCAACAGTGGCGGCGCGGTCATTACAGCGATGTGATCGTGAATGTCGGCCCGGTCCAAGTCGGTCAATTCCGGATATTCGGCGAGCCAGAGCTGATAGGCTAATTCGTCGTCCGGCCGAGCGCGGGCGGGGCCGATCGCGTGCAAAAGGCTAATCCCCCGACGGGCCGTGTCCGAATCAGCCATGGCGGCGAGTAGGCCGGCGCGCGTCTCGCCCGAGGCAGCCAATGCGAGCAGGCCCGCGATGTCGGCGTTATCCGGTATTTGGCCCGTGACGTTCTGATACAGCCGCCGGATAAAGCCGAGGTCTGGCGTGCCCGCGCCGTGCATCCGCGCAAACTCGGCAGAGTGGGTGAGGTGTTCTGCGACCGCTATGGCGGGCTCGCCGCCACGCAGCAAGGCGACAAAGTTGATCAGGCCGGGCTGGTCCGGCGTGCGGCCGAACGCGGCCTTATAAAGCCTGACGACGGTACCGCCGAATTGCTCGACCTCGCGCGCCGAAGCGAAGATCGTGGTGTTCAACTCACCGCCTCCTCATTAAGGCCCGCCTACATACGGGCGAAGCGCGCGAAGCGGTAGGGGGTGGGATCGATCACCGACGGATCGCCGGCTACCATGTCCGCCATCATCTTTCCAGCACCCGGACCGATGCCAAAGCCATGGCCGGAGAAACCGGTGGCGAGGAAGAAGCCCGGCATTGCCGCTACCGGCGAGATGACAGGCACGCCGTCCGGAGTGACATCGATCAGCCCGCCCCAGCTTTCGGCGACGCGCATGTTTGCAAAGGCGGGGAAGGCGCGGGCGAGATTGTCGCGGCCCTGCTCGATCAGGCGGCCGTTCGGGGCCGGGTCCAGCACGCGGACCTGCTCGAAAGGGCTTGGCTGGTCCATGGCCCAGCTCTTCGGGACATTCCACTCGGTCATGAACCGGCCGCCGACGCGCAGACGCAGTTCCTTCCACTGGCGAACCAGGGCGGGCATGAAGTCGGGCATGAGGCGGAAGCTGTCGGGCACGATCTCGGCGACGCTGGCGTTGCGGCGGACCACGGTGTAGCCGCCGTCCAGACGCTTGCGAAAGGCATAGTCAGAGCCGCCGGCAGAGACTTCCGGGGCGCCCGCGAGTGGTTCGGTCCGCATCACGGAACCAAGGATCTTCAGCGTGGGCAGGTTCAGGTCCATGTTGCCGCAGAACAGGCGCGACCACGCGCCACCGGCAAGTACCACGCTGTCGCACCCGATCGAACCGCGCTCGGTCACCACGCCGCATACCGCGCCGGCCTTCGTCTCGATGCCCCGTACGGCGCACGCGGTGAGGATGACGGCCCCCCGCGCGCGGGCGGCCTCGGCGATAGCGGGTGCCGCCTTGGCGGGTTCGGCGCGGCCGTCGCTTGGTGTGTGGAGGGCGCCCGCGAACTTGCGCGCGGCGCCGGGAAGCACGCCTTCGATCTCGTCCGGCGCGAGCAGTCGGCTGTCAAGCTGGAAGGCGCGGGCGTGTTCCAGCCAAGCCTCGTAGTCCGCGACTTCTTTCGCCGTATCGCAGGTGTAGACGATGCCGCATTGGCGGAAGCCGGTTTCGGCGCCGGTGATCTCGTTCATCCGGCGCCAGAGCTTCAGGCTTTCGAGCCCCAGGGGGATTTCCTTGGGGTCGCGGCCCATGACACGAGTCCAGCCCCAGTTGCGGCTGGATTGTTCGGCCCCGATACGGCCCTTCTCGCAGAGCACGACGGGAATGCCCTTCTCGGCCAGGAACAGCGCGGTCGAGACGCCGATGATGCCGCCGCCGATGACCACGACGGAGGTGCGGGCGGGCAGGGCTTCGTCGGACAGAACGGCATCGACGCGGGGTCCCATCAGTCTCTCGCGAGGTCAGACACGAGGCTGCGTACGGCGGCGCGCACCGGATCAGGCTGGCTCTCGATCGCATCCATCACGGTGCGGAGGGCGCGGCGGAGATCGTAGACCTGATCCACCAGGGAAAGCACCACGGGCAGCGTCTCCTCGTCGATGTCCAGTTGGCGGCGGAGGTCGTGGACCAGGCGGATTCGGGCAATGTCGATATCAGCGAATACCCAGTCCCCGGAGGCCTCCTGCTCGGGCCGCACCCAGCCGCGCGCGATCCAGGCGTGTAGCTCGGGCTCGGGCAAGTCGGTGAACAATGCCACCACGGCGTTTGAGTGGATCATGTCTCAAGGTCCGCACGCGGGTCGAAGGGATGCTCGGGCGTCCATTCCTTGAGGAAGGCGGCGAGTGCTGGTTCCTCGCCTTTCGGCAGGACGAGCTTCAACTCAACCACCTGGCTGCCGCCGTTGATGCCGCGTCCGCGCAGTCGCAGCTTGGTCCCGTGGCCGGAGGCGGGCGGAATGGTTACCCGGACCGCGCCCTTCACGGTCGGGACCTCGACGGACGTGCCAAGGACGGCTTCCTGCAACGTCACCGGCAGGTCGACGAGGATGTCGTCGCCGACCCGGCGGAACAGGGAATGGAGAGCGACATTGACCTCGATCAACGCGTCGCCCGCCGGTCCGTTGCCTATACCCGGCGAACCCTGGCCTTTGAGGCGGAGCACCTGGCCGTCCTCCATACCCTCGGGGATGGTGACTTCCAGCGATTTGCCTTCGGGCAGCGACAGCCGCCGCTTGCCGCCGACCGCGGCCTCCACGAAGCCGATCGTGAGGGTGTACTGCGCATCCCTTCCGCGCGCGTTGGTGGGCCGTCGCCGCGCGCCGCCACCGAACGCGCCGAACAGGTCGGCGAGGTCCTCGGGGTCGAGATTGGAATAGCGGTCCTGGCCCGCGCTGGCCGCCCCGCCGTTGAAGTCGCGGTAGTAGCCGCGTTCGGGGGGCTTCTCGCGGCCCTCGCCATCGATCTCCCCGCGGTCGAACCGGGCACGCTTCTCCTTGTCCGATAGCAGGTCATTGGCAGCGTTGAGCGCCATGAACTTATCGGCCGCGTCCGCTTTGCCGGGATTGAGGTCGGGGTGCAATTTCTTGGCCAGCTTGCGGTAGGCCTTGTGAATCACGTCGTCAGTAGCGTCACGGGCGACGCCGAGGATTTCGTAAGGATCTGCCATAGAGCGCGTATAGCGCGGATTTCGCGCGAGGGCTCGACGTCAGACGAATTTCTAGGCAAAAACTCTCGTCAACGACGAAGATCGCATCGCCCGGCGGGTGCCCGGCGGCGTCATTCGCGGAGGAAAACAATGTCCCGTCTCCTTAGTCTTGCCGGTCTCCTGCTCGCCTCGGTCCCCGCATTTGCCGCAACGCCCGCGCTCGCCGCCGATATCCGCATCGCCTGCTACTCGGACGGCAACGAGTGCCCAGCCACGAAAACGCTGGCGGAGCGGTTCACACAGCAAAACCCCGACATCAAGATCAGCATCGACGAGATGCCCTACAAGGCGATCCTGGAGAGCCTGCCGGTGCAACTCGCGGCCGGCAACGGGCCGGACATCGCGCGCATTACGCTGCCGGGGCCGATCCTGAAATATCTGGCCGACATGCGGTCGAACCTCAAGGACGCGGCTGCTTACGAAGCGAATTTCGGGCCGCAGCTCGCGTGGCTTCGCAACGGCAAGGAAGATCACGGCATATACGGCCTGCCAACACAGACCACGGTATCGGCGCCGATCGTGAACAAAACGCTATTCGATCAGGCCAACGTGCCGATCCCTGCAGCCGGCGCTACGTGGGATGATTGGGTCGTGGCCCTCGACAAGGTTGCCAAGGCCACAAAAACGCCGAACGCGTTCGCCATCGACCGCAGCGGGCACCGTTTCGCGGGACCGCTTATCTCCTACGGGGCGAAGTTCTTCGACGCCAACGGGACGCCGGCCGTGGTCGATGACGGGTTCAAGGCGATGGCCAGCCGCTATGTCGGCTGGGCAAAGGACGGCAGCGCGGATAAGGATGTCTGGGTTGCTTCAGGCGGCGGCTACCGCGACGCGTTCGAGGAGTTCAAGAACGCCAAAATCGTGATGTATTTCTCCGGAAGCTGGCAGGTTCATCGGCTAGAAACGCAGGTCGGCGATGGGTTTGAGTGGTTGATCGCCAGCGAGCCTTGCGGCCCTGCTTCATGCAGCGGAATGCCTGGGGGCGCCGCGTTCGTAACGTTCAAGGGCAGTAAGAGCCCGAAAGAATCTGCTCGCTTTCTCGAATGGCTCGGGAGCGACAAGATCTACGCCGAATATATGGCGATGACATCGAACCTGCCCGCCAGTGCTGGCGTGCAGAAGATGGGCGTCACCTACCATCTGACGCCCGCCGGCAACGAGGCGATGAAGGCGTTCACCGCCGACATCACCAAGCTATCGCCAGTCGCCTACCAGCTGCAGGGCTTCCCCTACAGTAGCTCACTGCTGAACCCGATCGCTGACCGGCTGAGCCAGGTGATGGCCGGGCAACTGACGCTCGATCAGGCATACGACCGGATCACGTCGGACGTGAAGGACTCGATGGCCGCGATCAAGCCGTGAACTCTTGTACGTCATTGCGTGCCACCGTTTGGCGGTGCGGCAATCCAGGGGGCTCGCGCGGTCCATGCTGCTGCCCTAGATTACCGCGTCGCTTTGCTTTTTGTAAGGGCGACGGTGATATCCGATGAGCGCCACAGGCATCGGGCCTGACCGCAATTCGCCCGGCCAACACGCGAGCCGCCTTTGCGGCAAAGCGTTCGGGGCGGTGATGAACGTGCCGGAAGTGCCGATGCGCTGGGCGCAGTCGCGCCTGAGCGGCGGGCGGTTGGGGTGGCTGTTCGTTGCTCCCAACCTCGCTGTATTCGCGCTGTTCTCGTTCCTGCCTGTTGTGATCGACATCTGGTTCGCAGTCACCGGCGGTAGCGAGTTGTTGCCGCAGGACCGTCCGTATGTGGGCGCCAACAACTTCTCCGACCTGTTGACCTGCGGCAACTACACCGACCCAAATAGCTGCGTGCGAGACCTGTTCTGGTATGGCGTTTGGAACACGCTGGAGTTCGTCGTGATCCAGGTAGCGCTCATGCTGGGGTTCAGTCTGCTGACCGCGGTGGTGCTGAACCGCAAGATCGTTGGACGCGGATTTTTTCGCGCGGTGTTTTTCTATCCGGTGTTGTTGTCGCCAGTGGTCGTGGCACTGATTTGGAAGTGGATCCTACAACGAAACGGCGTTGCGAACGCGGCCATGGAGGGTCTGGGCGCCAAGCCGGTCGAGTGGCTGCTGAACGGGACGTGGGCATTTTCCTGGACCGTGTTCGTCAGCATCTGGGCGCATATGGGTTTCTACACGCTTATTCTACTTGCGGGATTGCAGGCGATCCCGGCGGATATCTACGAGGCAGCCTCGATGGACGCGGCGCCGCCATGGCGCGTGTTCCGCCGCCTCACCCTGCCACTGCTGATGCCAAGCCTGATCGTGGTGTTCGTATTAGGGCTAATTCGCGCCGTGCAGATTTTCGATGAAGTCTACGTGCTGACCGGCGGCGGGCCAGGCACCGCGACCGTCTATCTCGTGCAGTACATCTACACTACCGGCTTTGCGCAAAGCGTGCGGCAATACGGGCTGGCATCGGCGGCCTCGTTGCTGCTGGCCGGCGTGCTGCTGGTGCTGACACTGATCCAGCTTCGTGGAATGCGGAGTGGCGAGCGTGGCTAATATCGCGAAGATGCTGACAGCCACGCGGGGACGCGGGCGCTGGGACTGGACGGATTGGGCGAGCTACGGATACCTGATCCTTGGCGTCTGCATCATGTTCGGCCCGGTGCTATGGCTGGCGGCGAGTTCGTTGAAAAGCGAGTCGGGTCTTTCGGAGTATCCGCCGTCGCTGCTGCCGACCGAGCAGGTTCGGGTGAGCGTTCCCGGCTACGCGTCACCGCTACCTCTATTCACCATCGACGCGGGCGAGCGTGCTGGCAAGCAATTGGCGGAAATCCGGCGCATTGGCATCCAGGCGCAGATGGTCGATCCTGCGGACCCGAAGGCGGTGATCCGCGTGCCGGTGGATGGCCGCACGAAGGTGATGCGGGTCCATGCGGCTTGGGACAACTACACGGACCTGATCGCGAAGTTCAATTTCGGCCGCTACCTCTGGAATACCGTGTTCATCACCACGATCGCGACCGTGCTCACGCTGCTGGTCAACTCGATGGCGGCTTTCGCGCTCAGCAAATACCGTTTCTCCGGCCGTGACGCCGTGTTCCTGATCATGCTTGCGACGTTGATGATTCCGCCCACTATCGTGCTGGTGCCCAACTATCTCATCATTGCCACACTCGGGCTCACCAGCAATCCGTGGGGCGTGATCTGGCCGGCGGTCGCGACGCCGACCGGCGTGTTCATGCTGCGGCAATACATGCTCACGCTGCCCGATGATCTGATCGAAGCGGCGCGCATGGACAACGCGAGCGAGTGGCGCATCTACTGGCGCATCGTTCTGCCGCTGTCGGCGCCCGCGCTGGCGGTGTTGGCGATCTTCTCTGTCATGTGGCGGTGGAACGAGTTCCTCTGGCCGATGGTGGTGCTGAGCCGTAGTGAGAGTTTCACGTTGCAACTGGCCTTAAACTCGTTCCAGGGCGAGCTGACGACGGCGTGGAACTACCTGCTCGCTATGACGGTGCTGACGCTGCTGCCTGTGACGGTCGTGTTCCTCGTGCTCCAGAAATACATCACACAGGGCATCGCCTCGGCGGGCGTGAAGTAGCAAATATGGCGACACTCAATCTCAGAAACCTCGTAAAGCGTTTCGGCGACGTCGCCGTGATTCATGGCATCAGTTTCGATATCGATGACGGCGAGTTCGTGGTGTTCGTCGGCCCGTCCGGCTGCGGCAAATCCACGCTGCTGCGAATGATCTGCGGGCTGGAGAGCATCACCAGCGGCGAGGTGCTGATCGATGGCGACGTGGTGAACGACGTGCCAAGCGCCAGGCGTGGGCTGGCACTCGTATTCCAATCCTACGCGCTGTATCCGCACATGACTGTATATCAAAATATGGCATTCGGACTGGAGAACCTCGGCACGCCAAAGGCCGAGATCACCGCGCGCGTGTCGGAAGCTGCCCGGATGCTGCAATTGGAGGCCTTCCTACAACGCAAGCCCACGGCGCTATCTGGTGGGCAGCGGCAGCGTGTGGCGATCGGGCGGGCGATCGTGCGCGAACCGAAGGTGTTCCTGTTCGACGAACCGCTGTCCAACCTCGATGCGGAGTTGCGCGTGGGAATGCGTGGCGAGATCGCCGGCCTGCACCGGCGGCTAAAGACGACGATGATCTACGTTACTCACGACCAGGTTGAGGCGATGACAATGGCCGATAAGATCGTGGTGCTGCGCGCCGGGCGCGTTGAGCAGGTGGGTGCGCCGCTCGATCTCTACAATCATCCCGCCAACCAGTTCGTGGCGGGCTTCATCGGATCGCCCCGCATGAACTTCCTGGCGGGTAAGGCAGCAATCATGGGTGGATCGATCGGCGTCGATGTTCCGGGTGTCGGTGTCATCATGACGCACGCCTCCGCCGATGGCGTCGCGCCGGGCGCCGCGATGTCAGTTGGTATCCGCCCCGAACACGTGCTGGGCGGACGCGCGGGATGGAACACCGTGACGGGCGAGGTCGCCAGTGTGGAGCAGCTTGGGGGCATGAGCTACATCCGCCTCGCCGGCCCGGATATGACTGCGCAGTTGCCGGGCCAAACACGGCTTGGTTTCGGCGACACGGCGGAGATGAACTTGCCGCCGGACGCGCTGCACGTGTTCGACGCGGAGGGGATTTCGCTGCCGCGCTCATGGACTGGAGCGGCGCCCGCAGAATTGAGGCAAACCGCGTGAGACCGATCCGCACGGCCTACGGTGCTGTCACCACGGATCGTGGGGTCACACTCGAATGCGGCGACGGGATCACCTGCCGGGTGTCGGCGCTGAAGCCCGACCTGATCCGCGTGCTGTTCCTGCGCGACGGTGTTCCGCGCGAGCGCCGGACCTGGATGGTGCCCGCGCACGACGCCGCCGACGTGCCCTGGGAGGGTCGCGACCGCATGGACGAGAGCAGTTGGCCGGTGCCCAAGCATCTGGTCGAGCACGCCGAGAACGAGGTGGTCGTCAGCACGGAGGCGATGTGCGTGGAAATCGCATTGTCGCCGTTCGCGATGACGTGGTCTTTGCCGGATGGCCGGGTGTTCGCGCGGGACCGCGCCAGCCATGCGTTCATGTTCGGCCCGGAGGGCGTCGGCCACGCCTGCGCTCGTGAGACGGACGACGCCTATCACGGGCTCGGCGACAAAACCGGCCCGATCGACCTGCACGGACGGCGGCTGCGCACGACCATGATGGACAGCCTCGGCGTCGATCCCGAGCGTGGCGATCCGTTGTATAAGCACTGGCCGTTCCTGATCGCCAAGGATGCCGCGTCTGGCGTCTCGTACGGGACATTCTACGACAACTTCGCCGACGCCACCTTCGACCTCGGCTCGGAGCACGACAATTATTATGGCCTTTACCGCAGCTACGCGGCAGCGGCGGGCGATCTCGATATGTATATGTTCATCGGCCCACGCCTGGCCGACGTGACGCCGAAGTTCCTGGCGCTGACCGGTCGCACGGCCCTTCCGCCGCGCTGGACGCTGGGGTTCGCGCAGACCGCGATGGCCATCGCCGATAGCGACAACGCGCAGGAGCGGATCGAGCATTTCATCACGCGTTGCGCCACCGAGGACATCCCGGTCAGTGCGTTCCACTTCGGCTCGGGCTACACCTCGATCGGACCGAAACGCTATGTGTTCAACTGGAACCGGGCGAAGTTTCCCGATCCGGACGGGCTGATGCGGCGCTTCCACGATGCCGGTATGCGTATCGTCGCCAACCTCAAACCTTGCCTGCTCGACGACCACCCGCTGTACGGCGAACCGCTCGCGGCGGGCGCGTTCGTTCGCGAGGAAGGCGGCGCCCCGGCGATCAGCCAGTTCTGGGACGGGGAGGGGGCGCATATCGATTTCACCAACCCCGCCGGTATCGCCTGGTGGCAGCGCGGGCTTTCGGAACAGGTGCTGGCGACCGGTATGGATGTCGCGTGGAACGACAACAACGAGTTCGGCTTCTGGAACGACGACGCCATGTGCGCGGGGTTCGGCGAGCCAATGCCGCTCGATCTCGCGCGGCCCTTGCAGCCGTTGCTGATGACGCGGGCCTCGCTTGAGCAGCAACGCGCGGAGAAGCCGGGTGAACGCCAGTTCACCGTCACGCGCGCGGGATGTCCGGGCATCCAGCGCTACGCCCAGACCTGGAGCGGCGACAATGCGAGTACTTGGCATTGCCTGAAGTGGAACCTCCGCATGGGCCTCACGATGAGCCTGTCGGGAATGCTCAACATAGGCCATGACGTCGGTGGATTTTCAGGCCCGGTGCCGGACGCCGAACTGTTGGTGCGCTGGACGCAGGCGGGGATGCTGCATCCGCGCTTCATTATGAATTCGTGGAAACCCCACGGCGTCTTCACCTCGCCCTGGCTGCATGCCGAGGTGACGCCGATGATCCGTGACGCCATCCGGCTGCGCTACCGGTTGATCCCCTACATCTACAGCCTGATGCACGCCGCCTCCACGCGAGGCGAGGCGCCGCTGCGCCCGCTTTGTGCCGCGTTCGAGGACGATCCGGAGGCCGACGCGCTTGGCAACACTCTCATGCTCGGGCCGTGGCTGCTGGCCTGTCCGGTGGTCGAGCCGGCCGATCGCGACGTGTGGCTGCATTTGCCATCCGGGCCGGAATGCTGGTTCGATTTCCATACCGAGGAGCGGCTGGAGGCGGGTCAGCCGGCGGTGCTGGCGGCCCCGCTCGACCGGTTGCCGCTGGCGGTTCCGGCCGGCGCCATCCTGCCGATGACCGACGCGGGCGACGATTTCTCGCGCCTGCACGACGAGCCTTCGCGGCTGGTGCGTATCTTCCCGGGGCCGAACAAGGGTGCCAGCCACTTCACGCTGGTCGAGGATGACGGACTGACCGAGGGTGGCCCCCAGGCACGGCTGCAATTCAGCCTGTCGTGGACTCCGGATGAGGTGACGCTGCACTGCGACGTCTCTGGCGACTACAAGCTGAAGTTCCAGCGCGTCACGATAGCTCTGCCTCGCGCAGACCGCCGGGACCTGGTGCTCGCCTGCGACGATGACGCGATTTCTCTGACCAAAGGATTGTTTCGCCAATGACGATCGGCTTTCGTATCCTGCCCATCGGCGCACGCGTCGATGCGGCGACCGTGGCGCGCTTCCGGGCGCTGCCAGTGGCCAACGTCAGCGACTGCATGATCCGCATAAGTGGCGGCGGCGCGCGGCTGCGGCCCATGCACGCGGGCGGCGCCATGGCTGGCCCAGCGCTGACGGTGCGGACACGGCCGGGCGACAACCTGATGGTCCACAAGGCCATCGACCTGGCGATGCCGGGCGACGTCGTTGTGGTCGATGGCGGTGGCGACCTCACCAACGCCCTGATCGGCGAAATGATGTCGGCCCACGCGGCGGCGCGTGGCCTCGCGGGACTGGTGATCAATGGCGCCATCCGGGACGCGGGGGCGCTGCGGGAGGCGTCCTTCCCGGTGTTCGCGGCGGGTATCACGCATCGCGGCCCCTACAAGGACGGGCCGGGCGAGATCGGCATACCGATCTCGATCGAGGGCATGGTCATCATGCCCGGCGACCTCATGCTGGGCGATGACGACGGGCTGCTGTGCGTGCCGCGTGAGCAGGTGGAAGCCGTGTTCCAGGCCGCCCAGGCCAAGAACGCGGCCGAGGAGGCGCAGATGGCGGCAATCCGGGCGGGCACCAGCGACCGCGCCTGGATCGATGCCACGCTCGAGCGGCTCGGCTGCGAGCAGCCGGCATGAGCGTCGATCCGAAGATTGCGGCCATCCTGTCGGGCATATCCACCGCGACCCTGACCACGGTGCTGCTCAAGAAGGGGCTGCGCAACGTCTGGATGCGCAACACGCGGCCGCTTCGGGAGGGACAGAAGCGCTTGGTCGGGCGCGCCTTTACCCTGCGCTTCGTGCCAGCGCGCGAGGATTTGGCGACGCCCGAGAGCTGGGCCTCGCCGATCTCGACCAGGGCCGCGATCGAAGCGATGCCCGAGGGCTGCATCGCCGTGGTGGACGCCATGGGTGTCACCGACGCCGGCATCTTCGGCGATATCCTGTGCGCCCGCATGGCCAAGCGCGGCGTTGCCGGACTGGTGACGGACGGCGTGGTGCGCGACCTCGCCGGCGTGCTCGGCACCGGCCTGCCGGTGTGGTGCGCGGGCGCTGCGGCACCGCCTTCGGTCGCCGGGCTGACGTTCGTCGCATGGCAGCAGCCGATCGCGTGCGGCGGTGTGGCCGTGTTCCCGGACGACGTGGTGGTGGTTGACCAGGATGGCGCGGTGCTGATCCCGCAGGCGCTGCTCGAAGCCGTGGTATCGGCCTCGGTGGAGCAGGAGCGGCTGGAGAGCTGGATCATGCGCGAGGTGGACGGTGGTGCGGCGCTGCCCGGCCTGTATCCGCCCAATGCCGAAAACAAGGCGCGGTATGAGGCTTGGGCGGCCGCGAACCCGGTAGGCTGAACAAACCCGCACCTCGATACGGTATGCAGCGTCACCGTCCAAACCGACTCATTACCCATGAGAGGGCTGCTTGCGGTCGGGCCGCGACGAAGCTAGAAGATGCGTCCGGCGCATGCCGGTAATTCCCGGGCGATTAGCTCAGCGGGAGAGCGTCCCCCTGACACGGGGAAGGTCACAGGTTCAATCCCTGTATCGCCCACCAATCCTCACGGATGCCAGTTTTCGGCGTAGAACGATTGGTAATCCTCCTTGCCCGTGGCCTCATACCCCTTGAGCCAAGCCGGAACAACGTCGGGGTCCTGGCGGAAATACAGCGGCAATTCCGGCAGCGCGGCAGCGTAGACAGTCTGCATTGTCGTCCACAGCGCCCGCTGCTTGGCTGGATCGAGCTCGACCTCGGCGGCCTGCATAGCGCGGTCCATTTCGGGATTGTTGAAGCCGGACCAGTTCTGGCCAGTGTAGTTGTTGGCCTGGGTCGGGATTGAACGGGAGCTGTAGTACGGCGTCGCGGGCAGGCCGACGCGGCCGCTGTTGGCGTATTCCGCGAGACCGGTGAAGGCGCGTTTCCGCATCGTATCGCCGAAGAACGTGCGGCTAGGCTGGTTCTTGATGAACACCTCGACGCCGATTGCCTTCCATTGGTTCTGCATCACCTGCTGCGACAACTCGCGTATGCGGTTGCCGGAGGTGGTGGAGAACTCGAAGCTGAGGCGGTCGCCGGCGGCGTTGCGGCCGATACCGTCCGGTCCCGGCGTGTAGCCGGCCTCCTTCAGCAGCGTGCGCGCCTGGGCGGGGTCGAAGGGATAGCTCGGCACGTCGGTGGTGAAGTTCGGCTCCAGTTCATTGATCCAGCTGAGCGCCGGGGTGGCGTGGCCGTAGAACAGGCGGTCAATGAGGGTCTTGCGGTCAGTGGCGAGCAGCAGGGCCTTGCGCACGCGCAGATCGGCGAGCGGCTTGTTGGCCTCCTGCAGGTCGATGCGCTCGTAGCTCAGTCCCTTGCGATAGAAGAACTGGAACCGCTCGGGATGATCGCGTTCGAGCGCCACGGCCTGGTCTGTGGTGATGCCGATGCCCGAGGGAGAGAAATCCACGTCGCCCGACAGCAGATTGGCCGCCAGCGCTGCGGTGTTGTCCACCAGCCGCACTGAGATGTGCTTGATCGCCGGCGCCGGACCCGGCCAGTGCGGGTTGGGTGACAGCTCCACCGAAACGCCCGATTGGTAGCCGCTGACGACGTAGGGACCGTTCCACAGGCCGGGGTTGAGAGGTGAGACGGCGTAGTTGGTGTGGTTGATGTAGTCCATCGCGGCGGTCGGGCCGGTGGCTGCCGCAAGCTTGCCTTCGAGATGCTCGGGCAAGAGGTGGTCCCACATCTGATAGGTGACGTAGGTCTGGTCGAGGTGCAGCACGGCGGTCCTGTCATCGACCACGTCCACGCCGGTAGCGCGCGACCACGCATAGGTGGTGATGAAGCCCGATGTCGGCTGGCGGGCGAGGTTCCAGGTGAATGCGATATCCTTCGCCGTCACGGGTTCGCCGTCGCCCCAGGCCAGTCCGGGGCGGATCTTGATCGTGACCGCGAGGCCGCGCGCGCCCTCGGGCAGGTTCTCGATTTTCGCGAGGCCGTTCCCCAGTGTCGGCAACGTCTCGCAGATAAGGCATACCCGATTGCCGGCGGCGTCGAATGCGCTGACCGGCCGCAACGCGAAACCTATCGTGAAATACTGCACGGTTTGCGAGCTGATATAAGGATGTAGGCTGGCCGGGAACTGCGCGACCCCAATCACAAGGCCGTCTTTTGCCTCTGCGGCACCGGAAAATAGAAAAACGGCTGCTAAAACGTGCAGAATTTTGCCCATGGCAACGCCCTTTCCGCCTAAAAAAGTAACGTTGCCATGGAAACTAGGCAAAGCGTCAATCGGAGATCGGGCGGGTAGGCACCACGCGGCCTCAGGCCGACGTAAACAGCTTTGCGTCATAGAATTTGGCAGGCAGACCCCGGAGTAAGAATGTCAGCGGGACGTCAGCCTGCTGAATGCAAGTTTTGCCATGCGACCGATAGCCGCGCCCATGAGACGGAGGTGCATCCTGGCTAACAGACGGTTGTCGCGCACATAGTCGAAATGCGAGACGCCGCCCTCGGCGGGGCCGAGATAACGGACCGGGGCGGGCAGGTGGATCAGGGGCGTGCCGTTCCAGACGAGTCGGACCACGGCCTCCGGATCGAAATCGAACCCGCGCATGCCGGCGCTTTCGCGCATCGTCGCCAGCAGCGGGACAATGGGGTAGACGCGGAAGCCGAACAGCACATCGCCCGCTGCCCGACCGGTTTCCACCACCGCGAGCCAGTTGCTGATCCGGCGGCCGATGACCCGTGGCCAGGGCGCATCG